>CAZIDC010000123.1:4044-8097 GCA_964537885.1 uncultured Syntrophaceae bacterium
TTTAAATTAAAGCAAGGCTGTCGGCCACGGCCAAGCCGGCACGGGTCGGGCGCAGGTACCCGTCTTGAATTGCCAAGAGTCCTTCCTCCTCGACTCTGGTTAGTATTTCCCGTTTAGCCAAGAGGAGGTCGTATTGGTATTGTTCGGCAAAATCTTTCAAGGACACCCCCCTACTTGTCCGGAGACCGAGGGCCAGAGCTTCCAACCGGAGCTGTTTTAGGGTCAGGGTTTCGGTTTCCAGGACCGGAAGCTTTCCGGCGGCGAGGTTGGCAATATAAGAAGAAAGGGATGGATCGTTCCAACGGCGCTGATTCCCCGAAAAGGAATGGGCGGCAGGGCCCAGTCCTAAGTAAGGACTGTGGTTCCAATATTTTTGATTGTGGCGTGAGGTATACTTTTCCTCTTTGGCAAAGTTGGAAACCTCGTAATGGACGTATCCGGCCTTCTCGAGGATTGCCGATGTCTTCATGAAGAAATCGAGCTGGTCATCTTCTCCGGGAAGATGAAACTCCCCTTTTTGCAGCCGGACTCCCAGAGGAGTATTCTTTTCGATTGTTAATTGATAGCAGGAAAGATGTTCCGGGACAAAGATCAGAGCCTGGGAAAGGGTTGCCAGCCAGGATTCCATTTTCTGACCGGGGACCCCATAAATGAAGTCCAAACCCAGATTGGTAAAACCTGCCTTACGGGAGAGCTCGATCGCCGCAACGGCCTGCCGGGAGGAATGCCTCCGCCCCAGGAATCTTAGGGTCGTCGGGTCGAAGGACTGGATGCCGATATTGAGGCGATTGATGCCGCTGCTCTTAACCGATTCAAGAAAAAGGGGATTCAAGTCGGCGGGGTTCACCTCCAAAGTGGCTTCCACATCGGGAGACAGGGTAAAATTGTTCCGAACATTATCCAAGAGGCAATGCAATTGTTGCGGACTTAAAACCGAAGGAGTCCCCCCTCCGATATACACGGTATCATATCGACCGAACAGGTTTCGGACCAGCCCCATTTCTTTCCGGATGGCGTTCAAAAAAGCGGCAATAGAGGAAAGGTTGACCTCGGAATAGAAGCTGCAATAGGGACATTTGCCAAGGCAAAAAGGAATATGAATATAGAGACCGGGTATTTTGTCCTGCACTTGAACCTTTGGCCCCTCGAACCCCGTAGTTAATCGGTATCAGACTTCAAAACCGCCAGGAACGCGCTCTGGGGAATGCTCACCGAGCCGATCATCTTCATCCGTTTCTTCCCCTTTTTCTGCTTTTCTAAGAGTTTTCGTTTACGGGTGATGTCGCCGCCGTAGCATTTGGCCGTTACATCCTTGCGAAAGGGAGAGATCGTGGTCCGGGCGATAATCTCCCCGCCGATGGCGCCCTGAATGGCCACCTTAAAGGCCTGCCGGGGAATTTCCTCTTTTAACCTTTCACAGGCCTGGAGGGCCCGGGAGCGGGCATGATCGCGGTGGACGATTTGGGATAAGGCATCGACCTTCTCCCCATTGACCAGAATGTCTACCAGGACAAGGTTTCCCTCCCGGTAATCGATGAGGTCATAATCAAAAGAACCATACCCCTGAGTGATGGTTTTAAAGCGATCATAAAAGTCATAAATCACTTCAGCCAGGGGCATCTCATAGGTCAATTCAACCCGGCCGGGGCTTGGATAGTGAAGAGTCGAATTGACGCCCCGCTTTTCCGTGCAAAGCTTGATGGCCGCGCCCAGGTATCTTTCCGGCATCATCATGGTGGCCCGATTGTAGGGTTCTTCCGACTGAACGATAGAAACCGGGTTTGGATAATAGGCGGGATTATCAACGGCAACAATACTTCCATCCTTCAGGGTAAAACGGTAACGGACGCTGGGTACGGAGAGGATAATGGAAAGGTTATATTCCCTTTCCAGCCTTTCTTGAACGATGTCCAAATGAAGAAGGCCGAGAAAACCGCAGCGGAACCCTTGCCCCAGGGCGACGGAGGAGTCTTTTTGGTAAGTCAAGGCGGCATCATTCAGTTTATATTTTTCCAGGGCCACCTCCAGGTCTTCGTAATCATCGGAAGCGATCGGATAGATGGATGAAAAGACGACGGGTTTTACTTCCTTGAACCCCGGGAGAGGCTTTGCACAAGGGTGGGAGTCAGAGGTTATCGTGTCGCCGATATGAACATCGGACACTGTCTTCACGCCGGCGAGGATGTAACCGACTTCACCGGCGGAAATTTTGGCAAGTTTCTCCCGATATAAGGAAAACCGTCCCACCTCTTCAACTTTGTAAGTAGCCAGGTTGGATACCAAACGGATGATGTCTCCGCTTTGCACAGAGCCGGCAAAGAGCCGACAATGGATCACCGTCCCGCGGAAAGAATCATACTTGGCGTCGAAAATGAGGGCGGCGAGAGGGGCCTCCGGATCCCCTTTGGGGGGTGGAATTTTCTGCACGATCGCCTCCAACACCTCTTCAATTCCCCATCCCTCTTTGGCCGAACACTGGATGGCGGAGTCGGGATCCAGTCCCAGCTCAGAGTCGATTTGTTCGCTGGCCCGCTCCACATCGGCAGTCGGAAGGTCGATTTTATTGATGACCGGGATAATCTCCAGGTTATTTTCCATGGCCAGATAGAGGTTCGCTATGGTCTGCGCCTGCACCCCTTGAGCGGCGTCAATCAGGAGGAGAACGCCTTCACAGGATGCCAGGGCGCGGGAAACCTCATAAGAAAAGTCAACATGGCCGGGTGTGTCAATCAGGTTGAGAAGGTAATCTTTTCCGTCCCGTCCCCGGTAAGGAAGGGTTACCGCCTGGCTTTTGATGGTAATCCCGCGCTCCCGCTCGATGTCCATATTGTCGAGGATCTGATCCTGGAAATTCCGTTCGTCGACCACGCCGGTATATTGAATCAAACGGTCAGCGAGGGTCGATTTGCCGTGGTCGATATGGGCGATTATGCTGAAGTTGCGAATATTCTCCATCGTAATTAAAAAGCCCTGGCGACTGCCAGGGAGAATTGACCTTAGGGTAAGTTTTAACCAATCTTTGGATTCACCGCATGGAAATCTTAGAATTGGTTTGCCTGCGGAGCTATCCTTGGAAGGGATTTAATTGTATTATACTACGGAAGATGAAAATCTTTCAAATATTTCTGCCCGCGGTCTCCGCGGCGCGCCTTTTTGGCAAGTTAGACCAAGCGATTACGCAAGCGGCCGATGCCGGTGATGTCCACCTCTACCAGGTCGCCGCGCTGGATGGTTCCAATGTCGGGGGTTCCCGTCAGGATCACATCACCGGGGAAAAGGGTCATGATTCCAGATACGAAACAGACAAGGTCTTCCCAACTGTAATACGTGTCCCGGGGAGTCCCCTTAGCCCGCACCACGCCGTTTACCCGGCAGGTAATGGTGGCTTCTTGGGGGTCAAGGTTGCTGACAATGACCGGCCCCAAAGGGCAAAAAGTGTCAAAGCTTTTTCCGTGAAAAGTGGTGCCATCTTGGAGAATAAAATCATAGGCCGTAACATCATTGGCACAGGTGAAACCCAGAATGTACCTGCGCGCTTCTTCCGCCTTTAGGTTACGGGCAACTTTGCCGATCACGACTGCCAGCTCCGACTCAAAGATAACCTGTTTGGACTGGGCAGGGTAGATAATGTCTTCTCCATGGCCGATGACGGAACTGGGGGGTTTGAAAAAAAGGTTTGGTTTTGGAGATTTGGATGGATTTTCTCCCCAGGGGTAATTTTTAGCCGCGCATATGATCTTCGTGGGCTCGCAGGGGGCGAGCAATCGGAGCTCGTTAAGATGACCCGCGAAAGGACCGCGATCGGGGGAGTCTGTAAAAGGGGAGCCGGTAATCTCGTATACGCTTTCACCTTCCAGAAGGCCGAATTGACCGCGGCCTCCCTTGCTGAAACGGAGTAGCTTCATAGGTAATCCTCCTGAGAATGATTCACCCGTCAAGATGTCGGGCTGATGAGTTTAACCTCCCACCGGAATAAGTTATCCTATCAATTCAGAAAAGACCAGGCAATCTTTTTAAGACTCCCGCCGCCCCCATTTTTAAGAGGATCTCTTT
>CAZIDC010000124.1:0-4696 GCA_964537885.1 uncultured Syntrophaceae bacterium
CATTTATTCAAGCATTTTCCACTGGCCGTTCACGATCTGGACCATGACCATGGAATCCGTTCCCAGGCCGTTATGGTCTTCGGCCGTGATGTTATAAATGCCGCTCACTCCCACATATCCCTTGGTATTCTCGATGCCTTCCCGCAGCTTCTCGTTGTCTGCGCCGGCTTTCTTCATCGCGTTAGCCACGATATAGATTGCGTCCCAGGCATAGCCGGAATGGGTGTTGATGGGAAACTGGCGGTCGTAATGGTAGACATCGTTATAGAGCCGGATGAATTCCTGAATAACTTTTTTCTGTGGGTCCGTATCGGGAAGCTGCGCGGCGACCATCAATTTCGTCGAGGGCATGATATTGCCATTGGAGGCCTTCCCGGCCAGTTCGACATACTTCGGGTCGGGCAAGCCGTGGCACTGGAAGAGCGGGCTCGGGATGGCCAACTGGCTTACGTTTTTAGCCACGATGGAGCCGGCTTTCCCGATCGTCCAGCAAATGATGGCCTCGGGGGATGCGGCCTTGATCTTGATCAGCTGGGGGGTCATATCGTTATCCGTGGCCTGAAAGGATTCCTCAATGATGATTTTCAACCCGTATTCCGGGGCCAGTTTCTCCAGCCAGAATTTTCCATCCCGGCCGAATCCATCGGCGGCGGTGATAATGGCGACTTTCTGGATTCCTTTTTTCTTCAGATAAGCGTAAGTTTTCTGGACGGCGACCGAGGTCCTCTGGGGCGATTTAAACGTCCAGCGAAACGGCCCGAATTTCCCCCCCATGATCACGGGATCCCCGCCGACGCACATGAAGGTGGGGATCTTCATCTGCTCGATAGTCGGCTTGGAGGCCATGCCGGTATCCGTGCGGGTTGGACCGATGATCGCAACCACTTTATCCGACTCGATGAATTTTTTGGCGATGATCGCCGCTTTGGTGGGATCTCCCTCGTCATCGGCGATGACCAGTTGCAAGGGGCGCCCGTTGATCCCGCCTTCCCCGTTAATTTTTTTCACCACCATCTCGGCCACTAATTTGGTCGGAGTCCCAATGGCGGAAGAGGGGCCCGTCAGGTCGAAGAAAGCCCCCAGTTTGATCGGATCGGCCGCCCACGCCAAACCGCCGGCGACCCAGAGTGTCAGAAACAAACAAACGACTGGCCAATACTTTTTCATTGCCTTTCCCTCCTTTTTTTAATAAGGGTTCAAGTGCAATCATGAAGAACCTCGAACCCTGGAATCCTCGAATCCTTGGACCCTATCTTTTATCAAAGACCCGTTTTGCTTTCCTGTCCGTGCGGGGGAGGCTTTGAAAGCCAACCACCTCCACCTTGCCGCCGACCAAGAGCTTGTGGCTCATGGAAGATTCCAGATGGGCGGAAAGGGCTTTGTCCTCCTTCGGGTCCACCCCCTCGGCCCGCTCTACCTTTACGGTCATGTAATCTTTGCCATCCGACCCCCGCTCGAGGAAGACCTGGAACTCGCTGCCGGCCCTGGCCTCTTGAGAGAGAAGATGGTCAATCTGGCCCGGGTAGACGTTTACGCCCCGGACGATGAACATATCATCCGAACGGCCGAGGATCTTGTCGTGCCGGGGAAGGATGTTTCCGCAGGAACACCTCCCGGGGATGAGCCGGGTGAGGTCACGGGTGCGGTAGCGAATCAACGGGGCGGCTTCCTTCCGAAGAGTCGTGACGACCATCTCGCCAACCTCTCCGGGAAGGGAGGGCTTCAGGGTCTCCGGGTTGATAATCTCCAGGATGTAATAATCAGCCCAGTAATGAATCCCTTCGTGGGCCGGGCACTCCAGCCCTGTTCCCGGGCCGTAAAGTTCGGTCAGGCCGGGAATGTCGAAGGTATCTTCCGCGCCCAGGTACTCCTTTATATTGCGGCGCATGGCTTCGCTGTGACGTTCCGCGCCGAAGATGACCTTGCGCAGGCTGATCCTGTCCCGGAGGCCGCGGCGTTTGACCTCCTCAGCCATGAGCAACCCCATGGAAGCCGTGCAACAAAAAACCGTGGCCTGAAGATCAACCATGATTTCCAGGTGCATGTCGATATTCCCCGGTCCGACTGGAACGGCCATCGCTCCCCACCGTTCGCACCCAAGCTGAAAGCCGATCCCGGCAGTCCAAAGGCCATAACCGACGGCGATCTGCACTCGGTCGGCCTGATCCAGACCGGCCATTTCATAGCAGCGGGCGAACATATCACTCCAGTCGCGCAGGTCCTTTTCCGTATAGCCAAGGACTTTTCTTTTGCCGGTGGTCCCGGAGGAGGCGTGGATGCGGACAACTTTTTCCAGGGGCACCGAGAGAAGCGGGAAAGGGTAGCCATCTCTCAAGTCTTCCGCTGTGGTGAAAGGAAGTTTCTGAATGTCTTCCAAGCGAGCGATATCCTGCGGGTGGACCCCGGATTCCGCAATTCTTTTCCGGAAGAAGGGCGACCCTTCATAGGCGTGATGGACCGTCCATTTCAGGCCTTCAGCCTGAAACAGCAACAACTCTTCTTCCGACTTCATTGCGGGCATGAAAGTTTTTTTCACGGTGGTTTTCTCCCGAAAATTCATAAAAACCGTAAGGCGCAAGTCGCTAAGCGCAAAGGGAAAAAGCAAGGCGCATAGAACAGAGCGTAAAATATTTTGGCCATGGGCGATAGGCTATGGGCTATGGGTAGTTTTTTTTCTATTGCCCATTGCTAATTGCTTTCGTCCTTATCCTTAAGCCTGTCTTTCCCTACAAGCTCCACTTCCACCCTCAAACCCAGGGCCCGGCGCAAAGATAGATGGATCCCCTCCAGGAGGGCCGCCTTTTTTTCTTCTGGACCCTTTTGGATTGCCGCCGAGGTTTCAATGCTCACCTTCAACCGGTCGTTCATCCCCATTTTTTCCGTTACGCTCAGGGAATAACCGGGGCCGATCTCCGGTGTGCCGGCGAGAACTTCTTCAATCTTTTCCGGGAAAACATTGATTCCGCGGACGGAGATCATTTGGTCAGCTCTTTTGAGCACCCTGTCCATCCGGGCCATGGTTCGGCCGCAGGAACAGCGTTCGTAATGGAGCGCAGTCACATCGCTCGTCCGGTAGCGCAGAAGGGGATAGGCGTTGGTCGTGAGCGTGGTGAGCACAAGCTCCCCTTCCTGCCCGCCATCCAGGACCTGCCCGGTAACCGGGTCGATGATTTCCGGAAGAAAATGATCCTCAAAGATGTGCAGGCCGGCCTTTTCCGAACACTCCCCAGCCACACCGGGTTCAATTAATTCCATGACGCCGTATATATCGTAGGCCTTGATTCCCAGGTCCTCTTCGATGACCCGGCGGACCTTTTCCGGCCAGGGTTCAGCCCCGAAAAGGCCGATCTTCAGGGATAGGGTTCGAGGATCGATCCCTTTCCTTTTCATGGTTTCCACGATGTGCAGGGCAAAAGAAGGCGTGGAAGTTAGGACCGTGCTGCGGAAGTCCTGCATGATCCGGATCTGGACTTCGGCCGAGGCGATCGACGAGGGAACAACGGCCGCGCCGATCAGTTCGGCGCTTTGATTGAAACGGATCGCCCCCAGAAAAAGCCCGTAATTAAAGGCCACCTGAATGACGTCGTGTTCGGTGATACCGATCCCGACCATGATCCGGGCCACCAGTTCGCGCCAGATCTTCAAGTCCTCCCGGGTATAACCGATGACAATGGGATTGCCGTAAATTCCCAGCGGAAACTGGAGACGGACTACATCCCGCAGGGGGACGGCAAACATACCGTAGGGATAATTCTCCATGAGGTCCTTGCGGTTGGTAAAAGGAATCTTTCTCAGATCCTCCAGGTTTTTGACGCCATCGGGATTTATTCCGGACTCATCGAATTTTTTCCGGTAAAAAGCGACATGGGAATACGCCTGATTGACCACGATCTGGAGCCTTTCATTCTGGAGTTCCAGAAGGTCTTGGCGTTTGAGGGTCTCCACCGCCGCGTTGAATATGCCCATCTTCTCCTCCTGCTTACCTTTCCCACTTTCCCCGGTAGTCTTTGCCTAAAAAGGCTCTTTTTACTTCCTCGTTGCTGAGGAGTTCTTCTCCGGTGCCGGTCAGGATGATCCGGCCGGTATCCAGGACATAGGCCCGGGCGGCGATCCGCAATGCCTCCCTGGCGTTCTGTTCGACGAGCAGGATCGTTGTTCCCTGGTTGTTGAGCGTACGGATTATGCGGAAAATCTCCGCGACGAGCGTAGGAGCCAAGCCCAGGGACGGTTCATCGAGCATGAGCAATTGGGGCTGGCCCATCAGGGCCTTGCCCAGGGCCAGCATCTGCCGCTCCCCGCCGGAGAGCGTTCCGGCTGGAAGGTTCTGGCGCTCCCGCAGAATTGGAAAAACTTGGAAAACCCTTTCCATCTCGGCAAGCAATTGAGGCCGGTCCTGCCGCCTAAGATAAGCGCCGAGTTCCAGGTTTTCCAGGATGGTGAGAGGGGTAAAGACTTTGTCGGTTTCCGGAACCTGAATGAGTCCCCGAGCCACAATTTTTTCCGGTTTCCATCCGCTGATCTCCACATCGAGGAAAATCCTGGTTCCATTCCGGGAAGGGTGCAGGCCGGAGATGACGTTCAGAAGAGTCGTCTTGCCCGCCCCGTTTGCTCCGATAAGGGCAAGGATCTCTCCGGCCCCGACATGGAGCGAAACCCGCCGCAGGACCTGGATTTTACCAAAAAAAGCATCGATGTT
>CAZIDC010000124.1:4796-8092 GCA_964537885.1 uncultured Syntrophaceae bacterium
CCCAGATACGCTTCCACAACCCGCCTGTCTTTCTGCATCTCTTCCGGCCGGCCCTCGCTGATTTTGGACCCATGATGGAGAACGATTACCCAGTCCGAAATGGACATCACTAAGTGCATGTTGTGCTCCACTAAGATGATGGTCTGACCCCGTTCCCTTAATTTAACGATCAAATCCCCGATCTCTTCTGTTTCCCGGATGTTCAGGCCGGCCACGGGTTCATCCAGAAGCAGAAGGGCCGGCTCGCCGGCCATGGCCCGGGAAATTTCCAGGCGTTTTTGCTCAGCGATGGAAATATGGGAGGCCATCCACCCGGCTTTGGACAGGAGGCCGAAAAAATCGAGAAGGCTTGCGGCCTTTTCTTTGATTTCCTTTTCTTCCCTCCTCTCGTTGGGCAGGTGAAGCATCCCCCCCAGGAAACCGGTTTTGGTCCGCGGATGCCGGCCGACCATGACGTTTCCCAGAACGGTCATATTCGCAAAGAGTTGAGCCTGCTGGAAGGTTCGGTTGATTCCCAGGGAAGCGATCTGAAACGGTTTGAGCCTGGAAATCGGTCTTTCGCGAAAAAGGATCTCTCCAGAATCAGGGGAAAGGACCCCGGTGATGGCGTTGAGAAGGGTGGTCTTGCCCGCTCCGTTGGGGCCGATGATGGATACGATCTGGTGCGGGGAAATGGCCAAGGAAAGGCCGTTCAAGGCTTCCAGCCCTCCGAACCGCAGGGTGATGGCGCGAACTTTTAGGATCGCTTGGTCTTCTGGGTAATCCTTGTCTTCCATCAAGCCCCTTTTTTCAAAACTTCTGAATGGTTAAACATTTTTCCTTTTCCAAACGCTTCCATGATTCCGGGAATGAGCCCCTGGGGGAAAAACAGCAGAACCAGCATGAGAATGAGACCGTAGATGAGGACACTATATTCCTTGACCGCGTGCAGAACTTCCGGGAGAAGGGTCAGAAGAACGGCCCCGAATAACGACCCCCAGAGCGAACCTATTCCTCCGACCAGGACCATGGTGACGACCTGAATGGAATAGAAGAAACTGAAGGTGCCCGGGCTGATAAAAGTAAGGTAGTGGGCATAGAGACTCCCAGCCAGGGAGGCCCACACCGCGCTGATGACGAAGATCTTTACCTTGTACGTTTCGGCATCAATGCCCGCACATTTGGCGGCGATCTCATTGTGGCTCAGGGCCGCCATGGCCCGGCCAACCCGCGAATGAATCAGGTTCAAAGATACCAAGAGGACCGCCAGGGAACCTGTCCCCAGGAGGTAATAGATTTTGCGGTCCGAATCAAAAACCAAAGAGCCGATGGCCAGGCGCGGAATTCCCGCAAACCCCGAAGGCCCGCCGGTCACTGCGTCGAGCTGGATCATGATGATGTACACAATGACGTTGAAACCGAGGGTCGCCATGACTAAATAATGGCCTTCGAGTTTTAAAGTGGGAATCCCGATAATATAAGCTACCAGCCCGGTAATGGCCATGGCCAGGATCATGGTTGGCCAGGTTGGAAAACCATAGGTAGTCGTGAAGATGGCCGAAAGATACGCCCCCAGGCCGAAGAAAGCCGCATGGCCGAGGGAGATCTGCCCGGCATAGCCCATGAGGAGGTTTAGACCGATGGCGACCATGATATTCAATGCGGCCACGTTCAAAACCATCAAATAATAGTTGTTCCGCAAAAAAGCCGGGAGCAGAAAGATGATCGCAGCATAGAGGAGCAAATAAATTTTATTGTTCTTTCCCATGGAAGATCTCAGACCCGTCTCAGCCTTCCTTGCCCCAGGATTCCGCTCGGCTTGAGAAAAAGGACGGTCAATAAAATTAGGAAGGCCAGGGCGTCCTTGTATTCCGAAGAGACGAGGCCGGCCCCCAACGATTCACAAACTCCGAGGAGAAGTCCGCCCACCACGGCTCCCGGCATGGAGCCGTAGCCCCCCAGAATGGCTGCGGAAAAACCTTTCAGCCCGAGCATCACGCCGACGTCATAAGATGTGGTGGTGATGGGAGTGAGAATGATTCCGGCCACTGCTCCCAGCGCGCCGCTGAGGGTGAAAGAAAAAAGGATCATCCGATCGACCGGAATTCCGGTCAACAGGGCGGACCTCCGGCTGGCGGCTACTGCCCGCATGGCTTTCCCCGTTATGGTCCCTTTGAAAAAATAGTGTAAAGCGGCCACCACTGAAACGGTAATCCCAAAAATCCAGATGCTCTGGGGCATGAGGGCGGCGCCGAATAAAAGGAGCGGAGCTTCTCCCGAAAAAGGGGGAAGGGTCATGGGATTTTTCCCCCAGAGGATCATGGACAGGCCCTTGATGGAAATAGAAGCGCCGACGGTGATCATGACCAGGACAAGAATCTCTTTGGATTTGGACCGCCGGATGGGTCCCCGTTCCAGGAGGAGGCCGACGGCCGCTACGGAGAGGACAGTCAGGAAAAAAGACGGGAGCATGGGGAGTTTTAAAAAGCTGTAGAAAGTAATCATGAACATTCCCCCGAGCATGACAAACTCTCCCTGGGCAAAGTTGACGATTCCCGTGGAGTTATGGATGAGGGAAAAGCCGATGGCGATGAGAGCGTAAGTGCTCCCCGTAGTTAGGCCCGAGAGAATGAATTGGGATATTTGCAGGGAGAGAGTCATCTCCGTCCTTTCGCATCATTTCCGGTGTAGCCGAGTTTCAAAGCCTTGAGATTGGCCTCCCTGAACCGCTCCGGAGATATTTCCCCGGTCACCGACTCCGCCAGAGGAAAATCGCAGAATAATTTATTATGGCGGAGAGCAAACCCCAGGAGGACCAGGTTGGCCGTCAGCGGGGAGCCGATTCCCGCGGCCAAGCCCGTGGCATCAATAGATAAATAGGAGGTTGAGGCCGGTCCGTTCAGCAAAAGCGACCCTACCGGCGACAAGAGATGCAAAAATGTTTCCTTAGAGCTTTCATCAAGGACCAGCATTACGCCCGCCTGGCCGCTACGAATGAGAGGACCCCGGAAGGGCCCGACTTTCAGCGTGGAGATCACCGAGCCGCCGCGGATGGCCATTCCATGGGTTTCCGAAGCAATGACCTCCATTCCCAATTCCAGGGTGCATTCGGTAAGAATCCGGGTCAGGAACAACACGCCCTGTCCCCCTCTTCCGGTAATGGCAATCTGCATATTCGAACCTCCTAAAATCTAACCACAGAGATCGCAGAGACGGCTGAGATAAAATTGTAAAAAAAATAGATCATTAAAATTATAGATATTCGAGGTTCTTGCAAAAGTCCGTAATTTACCCTTCGACAGGCTCAGGGTGAACGG
>CAZIDC010000125.1:0-8090 GCA_964537885.1 uncultured Syntrophaceae bacterium
AAAGTCTTTACAAAATTTAAAGAGTTTGCACGTTAGTAGTACAGAGAAGAGCTTGAGATTATTTTTGCTTTTTGCTATAAAATTATTCTCAGTGTTCTCTGTGTTTAAATTTTAAGAACACAAATAAAAATTAAGGAGGGCGTATGGCCGTTAATCCGAGAGTACCTGAGGCACCAGTACCGGCCAGGCGGGCAACTTAAAATATTATGGGGCGATTCAAATATGCGCAGCGTGTATGCCAATTTGGCAAGCATCCGCGAGGTGGTCATTCTGCTCTTTTAAAGCGGGAAAAGTAAAAATTGAGCCGAATTGTCACGAGATTATCTTTTGGCAATTCGGCTTTTTTTTAACGACGGGGTGGACTAAACACTCTTGACGGGAAGTGATAAGCAGCATAAACTATTATATAATTTAATATTGAGGAGGTCATATGGTCAAGAAAGAAGAACGCAGCAGTGAAGCGGCTGGAGTGAGTGAAACCCCAAAAGCGGAAAGTGGCCAGTTAAAAGTCCGCTGGGACAGCGCCAACATGCGGAGCGCCTACGCCAACGTTTTTAATGTAGCCGGTACGCGAGAGGAAGTCGTCATTCTTTTTGGGATGAACCAAACCTGGGATGCTACTCAGCAGGAGTTGACGGTTCAACTCTCCGACCGCATCGTTTTGAGTCCTTTCGTGGCCAAGAGGCTATCCCTCGTGTTGAATAACGTCATTCGGAATTACGAATCTCAGTATGGTTCATTACCGGTTGAAACGCGTCCCCCCGCTGACCCAACAAAAACTTGATCATCTTCCCTCACCCCGCTTTCCCCAATCCCGCGAAATGCGGGACTCCCTTTTTCTAAAAGGAGGGCGGGAGGGATTTAGCTAGCAAGTCCAATGACAAAAATTGACCTCGTGGAAGAACAGGAGCTTTGGCAACAATTCGCTGAGGCAACCAATCTTAAGACATTCTGCCAGAGCTGGCTCGCCATTCAATGCCATATGGTCAAGGGTGTCCGAAGCTCTTTGGTGCTTTTAGGCCCACCCGACCGTGGACCATTCACCCCTTCGGCTGTTTGGCCAAATCCTAATTTTAGCGTAAAACATCTCACCGGGGCTGCCGAACGCGGACTAAAAGAACGCCGGGGTCTTCTCATCAAGAGCGATTCCGCCTCTCCCTCCGAAGAAGAAATATTAGAAACCTACCAGATTGCCTATCCCATAGAAGTATCGGGAAAGATCCATGGGGTGGTCGTGCTGGAAGTTTTTTCGCAGCCGGTGGATGAAGTTCAGGCGGTCATGAGACAGCTTCACTGGGGGGTGGCCTGGCTTGAGGTCATGCTGCGCCGGATGGAAGTCCAGGCGGCCGCCGACACCAATGAGCGCCTGAGGATGGTGCTCGATTTATTAGTAAGCACCGTGGAACAGGAGCGCTTCCAGCCGGCAGCCATGGCCTTAGTGACCCAGTTGGCCACAAAGCTAAATTGCGACCGGGTGAGCCTGGGTTTTGAGGAACGGAAGAAACTGCGGGTCAAAGCTTTATCCCACAGCGCTGAGTTTGGAAAGCAGATGAACTTAGTCCGAGCCATCGGAGCGGCCATGGACGAGGCCGTTGACCAGCAGGGAATAATTACCTATCCCCTCCCGGAGGATGCCGCCCCCTTAGTGACGCGCGCCCACGCCGAATTGGCCCGGCAACACGGCGCCGGGGCTATCTGCACCATACCCATAGGCGGCAGCGGCCATTTCTTCGGCGGCCTGACCCTCGAACGCGCGGCCGACCGGCCCTTCGACCCGGACACGGTGGAATTCTGTGAAAGCGTTGCGGCCATGGCTGGCCCCATCCTGCAGGCCAAGAGAAGAGAGGAACGCTGGCTGATTACCAAAACAGCGGCATCCTTCACCTTCCAATTGAAGAAGTTCATCGGCGCCGGACACTTAGTCCTCAAACTAAGCACCATCTTCCTGGCCGCCCTTGTGTTTTTCTTTTACTATGCGACGGGCGAATATCGGGTCACATCCACCGTTACCCTGGAAGGAACCATCCAGCGGGCGGTGTGTGCCCCTTTTAACGGCTACATTACCGAGGCGCGCGCCCGAGCCGGCGATGTCGTTAAAGAGGGGGAGTTGCTCTGTCTTTTAGACGACCGGGACCTCAAGTTAGAGCGCCTCAAGTGGGTCACCCAGCGGGAGCAGATCCTCAAACAGTACCATGAGGCCATGGCCAAACACGACCGGTCGCAGATCCAGATCAACCGGGCCAAGATCGACCAGGCCGAGGCCCAGATATCTCTCCTCAACGAGCAGTTGACGCGCACCCAGGTGGCGGCTCCCTTCCGGGGAGTGATCATGAAGGGCGACCTGAGCCAATCTTTGGGGGCTCCGGTGGAACGGGGACAGGTATTGTTCGAGTTGGCACCGCTCGAATCCTACCGGGTGATCGTCCAGGTGGATGAACGGGACATTGCCGACATCACCGTTGGACAGCAGGGGAAACTAATGGTGCCCTCCATGCCCGGGGAAATGTTTCTCTTTCAGATAGAGAAGATCACCCCGGTTTCGGTGGCCAAGGAGGGCCGCAATTATTTCCGCGTGGAAGCCCACTTGAATGAAACGTCGGAACGGGTCCGTCCGGGTATGGAAGGAGTGGGCAAAGTCAAAGTGGATGAACGCCGGCTGGTCTGGATCTGGACGCACGAACTCATCGATTGGTTGCGGTTGTGGGTATGGAGCTGGTGGCCGTGATAAAATAAATCCGAAATGCGAAGCACGAAATCCGAAACTTAAACATTTGGATTTTGAATTTGTTTCGTGTTTCGTGCTTCGGATTTCGAGTTTAAGATATAAAAATTATGCCAACTTCCCTTTATAGTCCCTCCTGGTACCGCGTGGCGGGGCTGAAGCCCCGGTTGCGCAGCCATGTGGAAATTCACCGGCACAAATATCGCGGGGAGATCTGGTACGTTCTCCAGGACCATGCCACCGGGCGGTTCCAGCGCTTCACGCCGTCGGCCTATTTTCTGATCGGGCTGATGGACGGGCAGCGTCCGGTCCAGAACATCTGGGAGACGGGCCGGGCCCGTCTCGGGGACGATGCCCCGACCCAGGAAGAGATGATCCGTCTCCTCGGGCAGCTTCATGCGGTGGATGTCATGCAGTGCGACGTTTCCCCGGACACGGCGGAAATGCTCAAGCGGTTTGACCAAAGGCAATCCCGCAAGTGGTTCCAAAATGTGCGCAACCCCATGGCCATGCGGTTTTCGCTTTTAGACCCGGAGAGATTTTTAGTCCGCTTCCGGTTCCTTGCCTCCCCCTTCTTCGGCTGGTTTGGAGCCCTCCTCTGGCTGGCGGTGGTGGGCACGGGGGTCTTCCTGGCCGGAGTTCACTGGTCCGAACTCACTGAGAATATCACCGACCGGGTCCTGGCCCCGCAAAACCTTGTTCTCCTCTGGCTGACCTTTCCTTTCCTGAAGGCCTTCCATGAATTTGGCCACGCTTTCGCCGTCAAAGTGTTTGGAGGAGAGGTCCACGAAATGGGCATCATGTTCTTGGTCCTGACCCCCATTCCCTATGTGGACGCCTCGGCGGCCACGGCGTTCCGCGCCAAAGGGGAACGCTTCGTGGTAGGAGGGGCGGGGATGGCCGTAGAACTCTTTATCGCCGCCATTGCTCTTTTCCTGTGGATTCACGTCCAGCCGGGGCCGATGCGGGGAGTCCTCTACAATGTGATCTTTATTGCCGGGGTTTCTTCGCTGCTCTTTAACGGCAATCCGCTTCTGCGTTATGATTCCTACTATATGCTGGGGGACCTGCTCGAGATCCCCAACCTCGGAACAAGAGGAAACCGCTATATCGGCTACCTGCTCCAGCGGTATTTGTTCGGGCTCGCGGATGTGGAACGCCCCATCTCCGCCCGGGGAGAGCGTTTCTGGTTCGTCGTCTACACCTTCGCCTCTTTTACCTATCGCATCTTCATCTATGTTAGCATCGCCCTGTTCATTGCCAGTAAATTCTTTGTGGCCGGAATCGTGCTTGCCGGTTGGGCTGTATTTACCATGTTCCTTCTGCCCGCGGCCAAGGGATTAAAGTTTCTTTTCTCTTCCCCAAAACTCCATAAGAATCGGGCCCGGGCCATAATGGCAACGGCCCTCATTTTGATCGTCGTGGGGGCCGTGGTCTCGTACGTACCGATCCCCCTGAGTACCCGGGCCGAAGGGGTTATCTGGATTCCGGAACAGTCATATGTTCGGGCGGGAACAGAAGGGTTTATCGTAGGCCTGAAAGCCGCCTCCGGATCCCGAGTCAAACTGGGGGATACCCTCATCGAGTGCTCCGACTTCCTCCTCCCGCCCCAGATCCAGGTGCTTGAATCTCAATTGAGGGAGTTGCAGGTCGCCTACGATACCCAGGTGCTCACCGATCGCGTGAAAGCCGAAATCACCAAAGAGGAAATCAAACAAGTGACCGCCAATCTCGTTCGGGCACGGGAACGAATTGCCGATTTGACCGTACGCAGCTTGACCGATGGTGTTTTTATGTCTCCGATGGCCCAAGACCTTCCCGGCCGGTTTGTCCGGCGGGGGGAGCTGCTGGGTTACGTGGTGGACCGTTCCACGATTACGGCGCGGGTCGTAGTCTCCCAGGAGGATGTGGACTTTGTACGCCAAAGGACCCAAGGGGCGAAGATGCGCCTTCCGGAAAAGATTGGGGAAGCCGTTCCGGTTGTCATCAAGCGGGAAGTGCCGGCGGCCACCGACCAGCTGCCGAGCAGGACCCTCAGCCAGCAGGGAGGCGGGGAAATCCCCGTCGATCCCCAGGACACGCTGGGGATGAAGGCTTTTCAGAAGATCTTTATGTTTGACCTTGAATTGCCGAAGCATGAAAAGTTTTATCACGTGGGGGGACGGATCTATGTGCGCTTTGATCATGGATGGGAGCCGCTCATCTGGCGGTGGTATCGGAGCGCGAGACAGGTCTTCCTGAAGAGGTTCAATGTGTAGCGTACATGTCCATTCCGTGATGGCGACTGGCATCTATCCGGAGCGCCCGGAGCCGCGGCTGGAATGGCTGGACCGGCTCGTCGCCTCCGCGACCGGAAGCCTGGCTCCCTGGCTGCGGCCCCCCGCCTCCCGTTTTCAATGGATCGTCGAGCGGGTCAACGAGGAGGAGCGCGAGCTGGGGAATTTGACGGAGCGGCGCATCCGGAGAAAAAGCCAAATTCTTCGCGCGCGCCTGCGGAACGAAGGGTACCAGCAGGAACTCGTGGCCCAGGCCTTCGCCCTGGTGCGTATCGCCGCGGAACGTACCATTGGCATGCGCCTTTTCGATGTCCAGTTGATGGGCGGACTGATCTTGCTCCAAGGGATGGTCGCGGAGATGGAGACCGGCGAAGGGAAGACCCTCGTGGCCACCCTCCCGGCCTGTACAGCCGCGCTGGCGGGTGTGCCGGTCCACATTATCACGGTCAATGATTACCTGGCCCAGCGGGACGCCCGGTGGATGGGGCCGGTATATCAAGCACTGGGGCTTGCGGTGGGCACCATCGTGCATGGCTTGCCCCCGGAGGCCAAGCGCGCGGCCTATCAGTGCGATGTCACCTATTGCACGAATAAGGAAGTGACCTTCGATTACCTCCGGGACCGGATTACTCTCCGGGACAGGCCGAGCCCGATGCGCCTCCAATTGGAGCGCCTTTACGGAGAGCATTCCCGAGTGCGCCAGCTTCTCCTTCGCGGGCTGCCCATGGCCATCGTGGACGAGGCGGATAGCATCCTGATCGATGAAGCGAGAACGCCTTTGATTATTTCCTCGGAAGGGGGCGAGTCCAAAGAAGAAAGCCTATACCGCACGGCGCTTACACTGGCCAACGAGCTCGCTCAGGAAAAAGATTTCACGATTGCGGCGAGCGAGCGTTCCCTGGAGCTCACGGAGGCGGGCCGGAGCCGCATCGAAGATTTTGACTGGTCGGGGGGCGGAGAGGGAACAAGCCGTCCGCACCGTGAAGAACTGGTCCGCCAAGGCCTGGTGGCCTTACATCTATTTGCCCGGGATAAGCAATACCTCGTCCGGGATGAAAAGGTCCAGATTATCGACGAATACACCGGCCGGTTGATGGCCGACCGTTCTTGGGAACAAGGGTTGCACCAGTTCATAGAGATCAAGGAAAATTGTAAGGTTACCCGGCAGAAGGAAACCCAAGCACGGATCAGCTACCAGCGCTTTTTCCGCCGTTACCTGCGCCTGGCGGGCATGACGGGCACGGCCCGGGAAATTGCCGGCGAGCTTTGGTCGATCTACCGCTTGCGGGTCGTTTCCGTGCCGACAAACCGTCCCTTGCACCGGAAATATTTGCCCGATCGGGTTTATCCGACCGCGGCCCAGAGGTGGGAAGCGGTAGTAAAAGCGATTTTCGAAATGCACGGGAAAGGCCGACCGGTCTTAGTGGGAACGCGTTCGGTGGCCGCCTCGGAGCATTTAAGCCGCCTCCTCGAGGATGCCGGTCTGGCGCACCGGGTTTTAAACGCGCGCCAGGATCAGGAAGAAGCCGAGATCATTGCCAGCGCCGGCGAAAAGGGGCAAATCACCGTAGCCACAAATATGGCGGGCCGAGGAACGGATATCCGCTTGGCTCCAGGGGTTAGCGAACTGGACGGGTTGCACGTCATCGCCACGGAACGGCATGAAGCCCGGCGCATCGACCGGCAGCTTTTTGGGCGCTGCGGCCGGCAGGGGGATCCCGGGAGCAGCGAAGCGATCATCTCTCTGGAAGACGAGCTGGTGGCGGTACATGTGGGCACTCCCCTTAAACGACTGGCGGCGCTCATGGGAAGAAGACCGGGGGCGTTTCTGGCGCGGCAGATGGGCAAAATCATCTTCCAGAGGGCGCAGCGCCGGGCCGAAAGCCTTCATGCCAGGATACGGCATAATCTGTTGAAGGTGGATGAACACATGGGAAGTTTTCTCGCGTTTTCCGGACGCCCGGAATAGAAATGGGAGGTTTTCATATGAGACGGATGCGGAGGCGCATGTTCGTGCTTTTGATTTTGCCGGGGCTCCTGATCGGCGTTCCTCTCGAGGCTCAGGCCCTTGAAGTGGATGGAGTGATAGAACCTCACCGGGTTATCAAGATCGGCGGCAGTGGAGTGCCCGGGATTCTTGAGAACGTGGTGGTGGATCGAGGCCATTTTATAAAAAAAGGGGAAGTCCTGGCGACCCTGCAGTCGGGAGTGGAAAAGGCTTCCCTGGAGATTTCGCGCGTCCGGGCCGAAGTGGAAGCGGACATCAAAGTAAAGGTGGGAAAGGCATTCCTGGAGATTACCCGGGCCCGGGCCGAGATGGATGCCGCGATCAATGCCCGCCGGGCGGATTTGGAACTGGCGATCCGGAAACAAGAACGCACCGAAAAACTTTTTAAAAAAGAGTTTCTGCCCTTTGCCGAAATGGATGAAACGGAGACCAAAAAAATGCTGGCCGAAGCACTCTTGGAGGAGGCTTTGCAAAATAAACGATTTGCCGAACTGGAGTTTAAACGCGCCGAAGCCCAACTTGAGGAGACTTTGGTGAATAAACGGCTCGCTGAACTGGAGTACGAGCGCTCGATCGAGATCGTCAAGCGGATGACCATAACCAGTCCGATTGACGGTGTTGTGGTGGAACGATTCTTATCTTCGGGAGAGTATGTTGAGGAACAACCTATATTAAAATTGGCCCAGATCGATCCGCTTAATGTCGAGGTCATTCTCCCGGTGGCCATGTATCGTTCCATTAGGATGGACATGCCGGCCCGGGTGATCCCGGAGCCCCCGTTGAGCGGATCCTATGCTGCCAAAGTAAAGGTGATCGACAAAGTGATCGACGCCGCCAGCGGCACTTTTGGCGTGCGCTTAGAGCTGCCTAACCCCAACAAAAGCTTGCCGGGGGGTCTGAAGTGCAAAGTCATTTTCTCCCCTAAATAGATTCCTTGTACTCCAAACAAATTTCTTCACCCGCGGGGATCCCGCGAAAGTAAAATACTTCCGGAGATGAGGAACGGTCGGCCAAAGGCCGGCGATCTACGAGATCTCTTCTTTGGGAATTTCTTTCCGCTTTTTCCCCAACCCGGGGATGAAGG
>CAZIDC010000126.1:0-5555 GCA_964537885.1 uncultured Syntrophaceae bacterium
TATTAATTAGGACGCAGATTTTCGAAGATAAAGGCGGAGGAAATTTTTCATTTAATAAGGCTGACGGCTGAACGCCGGCAATCCTTTTTATTGAATCCAGCTTGCCCTGAAGGAATAATATGGCCAGGATAATCAGAACCCCAATTATTAAAAAAATAGCGGTGCGCCAAAGGCTGGAAGGAGGATGGATGGCCTTGGCCGAAGTGGGCAGGGGCGGAGCGGAAGCTATATTTGGCGGAGGGATCTCAGGAGGATGCGGCGCGGAAGAGATCGGAACCGGCGTAGCCGGCACTTCCACGAGAACCATTCCCGGAGCGATCTGGCCTTTCTTAATCCCCTGGAGCAGCAGGCTGGCCTGCTGCCCCGCCCCAGCCTTTTCCACTAAGCGGTGGGATATTTCGATGGCCACCACTTGGGCGCTTACCCACCTGCCATCGGTCCCTAAGAATCCGATTTCTGCGCCCACGGAGACCGATCCTTCCTCCGCCTTCCCTGTTACCACGATGCCCCGGCCCGGGATGGAAATGATCTTCTCAACAGTAAAGCGGAACCCGCTCATCTTACTTGTTCTCCTTGGCGATCGGCGCGATGCTGAAGTGCTCTTTTTTCAATAATGCAACTTTTACCCTTTTTCCACCGTGACGCAGGTCATAGTCCGGGAAATTCCATCAATCCCCCGAATTTTGGTGAGGATGACATCGCCCAATTCGTGGAGGGTCTTGGCCTCCACCAGAAGAATGATGTCAAAAGGGCCGGTTACCGTATGGACTGTTTTCACCCCTTTAAGCTTGATTAATGTTTCAAAGGCACCTTTGGTTTTGTCCGCTTCCGTTCGAATCAACACATACGCTGAAACCGCCATATTCCCTCCTTTATGAGGCATTGGGCATTCAGCGGTCCGCTTTCAGCTTTAGTTTTTTTGCGAAATGCGGACCGCTTCTTTTAACGTATCACTCCCTCTCTCCTCAACCTTCCAATCCCCTCTTCCGTGTATCCCAGCCCTTTCAGGATATCCTCTGTATGTTCACCGATTTCCGGGGCGGGGGTGCGAACTTCCCCTGGAGTCTCGGAAAATTTTATCGGGATTCCGATCTGCCGGATGCGGCCGGCTTGGGGATGGACGGTCTCGACGTGCATCTTCCTATGCCGGACCTGCGGATCGGCGAAAACCTCCTCGATGGATTTGACGGCTGTTACGCAGGTATCTTTTTCCATCAAAAGGTCAACCCACTCCTTCTGCGTCTTGGCGAGAAAGATCTTGGCCATTTCTTCTTTGATTTCCTCGCAGCGGCCATCTTTCTCCTTAGGGACCTTATCTGCCCACTCCGGCTTGCCGATACCCCGGCAGAGGTTGGCCCAAAACTTTTCCTCCAGGGCGCCAACCGCGAGATATTTTCCATCGCTGGTCCGATAAACATTATACTGCGGCAGGCCCCCGGTAAGCCTTCTCTCCCCCGCTCGGGGGGATATTCCTTCGGCAAAGAAAAGCGCCGCCTGGTCCGGGATCAAAGAAACGACCCCGTCGAGCATGGAAGTATCGATGAACTGACCCCGGCCTGTCTTTTGCCTGGCGACCAGCGCGGTTAAAATTCCTACGATGGCGTAGATCCCCCCGGCCACAAGGTCGGCAATCTGAATCCCGGGAATTGTTAGGGGGCCGTCTTTGAGTCCGGTGGTTCCCAGGATGCCGCCGATTCCGATGTAATTGATGTCATGGCCGGCAACATTTTTATAGGGGCCATCCTGCCCAAACCCGGTCAGGGAGCAATAGATCAAGCGAGGATTGACTGTGGCCATATCTTTATATCCCAGACCCAGGCGGTCCATGACCCCGGGGCGAAATTGCTCGATTAAGACGTCCGCCCCGTCCTTGACCATTTGGAAAAGAATCGCCTTCCCCTCGGGCATTTTCAAATTAAGGGTAATGGACTTCTTGTTACGGTTCAAGAGCAAGTGGCGGGAGCCAATCCCGCTGATATGGGGAGGGTTCCAGCGGGCGTAATCTCCCTGTTCCGGCTCTTCGATCTTGATCACTTCCGCACCCAGGTCCCCTAAGAGCATGGTCCCATAAGGCCCGGGGAGCAGCCGGGTTAGATCCAATATTTTTATTCCTTCCAAAGGTCTCACGATTAGTCCCTTAAAAAACGTAAGGTGTAAATGCGCTTTATTTTTTTCTTTCCCCTTACGCCTTGCGCTCTCGCGACTTACGGTTTTTTCAAACTGTCACAATGGGTTCGTACTCGCCAAACACCCCCCGCAGGACATCGCAAATCTCCCCCAGAGTACAATAAGCCCGGACGCACTCCAGGATCGGAATCATCAAATTTCCCTGTCCCTGGGCAATTTTCTTCATTTCCTTAAGCGACGCCGCCACCCGTTTCGGTTCCCGCGATCCCCGCAGCTCCCTTAGGCGCTTTACCTGCACCTCCCGGACCCTGGGATCGACCTTCAGCAGCCCTTTCACGGGCGGTTCTTTGACCTGGAATTTATTCACGCCGACCAGGATTCTCTTGGCGGATTCGATTTCCTTTTGATAGCGATAGGAGCTCTCTTGTACTTCCTGTTGAATGTAGCCCTTTTCAATAGCTGCCACGGCCCCGCCGACCTGGTCGATTTTGGCGATGTAATCCCCGGCCCGTTTCTCGATCTCGTCGGTCAGATTCTCGATATAATACGAACCGCCGAGGGGGTCCGCCGTATCCGTTACGCCGGATTCATGGGCGATGATTTGCTGGGTCCGCAGGGAAAGGCGGACTGATTCCTCCGTAGGCAGGGCCAGGGCTTCATCGTAGGAGCATACCGCGAGGGACTGGCATCCGCCGAGAACGGCGGCCATGGCCTGGAAGGTTGTCCGGACTAAGTTGTTGAGCGGTTGCTGCGCCGTCAGCGTACATCCTCCCGTCTGGGTGTGAAACCGCAGCATCCAGGAACGGGGATCCTTGGCCTGGAAGCGTTCCTTCATGATCCGGGCCCAGAGCCTGCGGGCCGCGCGAAACTTGGCCACCTCTTCTAAGAAGTTGATATGGGTGTTGAATATCCACGAAACCCGGGGAGCGAAATCGTCGACATCCAGCCCGGCTTTCACCCCCGCTTCTAAATAGGCAATCGCGATGGCAAAGGCGAAAGCCACTTCCTGGGCGGCCGTCGAACCCGCCTCCCGGATATGATAGGCACCCACGCTGATGGTGTTCCACTGCGGCACTTCGCGGGAACAGTACTCAAAGATATCGGTAATCAGCCGCATGGAAGGCTGGGGGGGGAAAATATAGGTCCCCCTGGCGATATATTCTTTGAGCACATCATTCTGGATCGTCCCCCGCAGGTCTGCCGGTTTGACCTTTTGTTTTTCAGCAACAGCAATGTACATGGCTAAAAGGACCGCGGCCGTGGCGTTGATGGTCATGGAGGTGCTGACCTTTTCCAGGGGAATCCCGTCCAGGAGAATTTCCATGTCTGATAGGGAATCGATGGCCACTCCCACCTTGCCCACTTCACCCTGTGAGATCGGATGGTCGGAGTCATACCCGATCTGGGTCGGCAGGTCAAAAGCCACGGAGAGGCCCGTCTGCCCCTGTTCCAAAAGGAATTTATACCGGCGGTTGGACTCTTCCGCCGTGGCAAAGCCGGAGTACTGGCGCATGGACCAGACCCGCCCCCGGTACATGGTGGGTTGAATCCCGCGGGTAAAGGGGTATTCCCCGGCGAACCCCAAATCCCCCAGATAATCGAATTGAGGCACATCCGCGGGCGTATAAAGAACCTGGACTTCCATCCCCGAGGTGCTTTCGATTTTTTCCGGCGCCTTCTTCAAGCATCGGCCTTCCCACTTATTTTTCTCTTCCAGTATTTTCTTTTCGTTCATCTCGCCTTCTTCCTCCACCAGCGCAATTCTCCCGCTAATAAAGCTTGATATAGGGTTGCGATGGATTTTTGAAAATTTTCGCTATAGTAAAACATCAGCAAAAAAATTACAAGGGCCAACCCCGGTTTTTCCACCTTCGTTTTTGGTTTTTCTCCTTATTTGCGGTCGAGTGGAGGGCCGGGAGGTATTGCGCAGAAAATTGAATTTGCTTTCGGACCGGATGAAGGGGGGCCGGAAAGAAAAAAATACGAAGGGCGATTGACTGGATGACCGGGAACTAAGCCCTAAGATAGATTAATCCGATAATCAATAACAAAGCAAGGGCCAAAAAAACCCCGACTCCAATGGGACGCCGGTAAAGGTTTTCATCATATGCCCTTCTTCCCCTGATTGCTTTGAGCTCCTGTCGAAGTTCCTCGTTCTCATGCCCGGAACGGGGGCTGACCCCCCGGTAAATTTTGAGTTCAAAATACCTCGCCGTTTCCTCCGCCAACCCCAGAGGATTCCGGCTAAAATGCACGGCGGCATTGACCGCCCGGCTAGCCCGTTCTTGCAGGCCCAAACGTCCATGGTTCAGGATAGAGCTGCAGAACCACAGGATGAAGCGGCCACCCAGCCGATAAAAATAATCGAAATCCAGGGCGATTTCCCGGTGAGGGGCAAAGTGTCTTTTGGCTATCATGAAAACCAGCCCGGCTAACAGAAAAAGCTGGATCACGCCGAGTACATGGAAGGGGGCATAAGCATGGTATTCCATCTGGGAAAATGGGAGCAACCCGTAGAGGCTCTGAGGATAGACGCCGATGAATACGCACAAAAAAGCCGTGAGAATCATGGCTAACTGCATGGGCCAGGGAACTTCCCGGGCTTCAATTGTTTCATTTTTGGCAAAAAAGGTAAAATAACAAAGTTTGACGAAAGAAAGGAAGGTTCCCGCCGAGGCTAATAACAGCATCCCTTCCAAAATAAAATTGTGTTGCTCGACCGCCGCCGAGATCACCATCCCCTTGCTGACGAAACCATTAAATCCCGGAGCGCCGGAGATGGAAAGCGCGGCGATAACGCAGGCGCAAGTTGTAACCGGCATTTTTGCAGCCAATCCCCCCAACTCGGTAAGCTTTCTCTTCCCGGTGCGCAGGATTACCGCCCCCATGCACATGAAAAGTAGGGCTTTATAAAGGATGTGGTTGAACACGTGGCCGATTCCCCCGTTAATTCCCAGGGCAGTCCCGATCCCCACCCCGGCCACCATGTAACCCACCTGGCTGACGATATGATAGGAGAGTAGCCGGCGAACATCGTTCTGCAGCAGGGCGAAGGTAACGCCGTAAACGGCCATGGCCCCTCCCATAATGGCCACCCCTTCCGCCCCCGGAAAGCAACGGGCCAGAACGTAGACCCCTGTCTTGGTGGTGTAAACCGACAAAAATACACTGCCGGTTGCGGTTCCCTCCGGGTAGGCATCTGGCAGCCAGGTGTGCAAAGGAATGAAGGCTGTATTTAGCCCGAAACCCGCAAGGATGAACAGGGAAGCGAGGTCATTTCCCAGCGGACCGACGGCCAGGGATTCATGGGCGTTGTAATGAAGGAGGATCCCGATCAGCAAACAAGATCCCCCGAAGGCATGCATGAGGATATACCGGAATCCGGCATTTAAGGATTCCTTTTCTTTCCGATACCAGATCAGAAAGAC
>CAZIDC010000126.1:5655-8085 GCA_964537885.1 uncultured Syntrophaceae bacterium
ACGGGAATCAGCAACAGGTATCCCTGTTTGATTTTCCCCTTCAACAAAGGGATGAGGAAGGCCCCCAGGAGAAACAAAAAGGCCGGAGGAATCGGTTCAATCATAAAAACCTTCCTTGCGGCAGACGACAGCGCCCACTCCTTTGACGAGGAACAGCAAAAACAGCGCCCCCAGCCCGCCGAAGATGGCGTCGAAGGATGGGACCTCATGCCAGGGAAAGACTGGATGGCCATGGGCAACGAAAAATCCCAGCAAAATACTCAAGACAACTCCCAATCCATAGAGTGTTTTCAGAATCTTCATCTTCTCAATCAAGTCCCTGGATGCTTCCGACAACGGCCGAAGCAATCTGATGAAAACCGATAAAGGCATCCGGATTCAGACCCAAAATGATGGACATGAGCGCGCAGATTAAGATGGGACCTACCATCCACCAGGAAGCCTCTTCCCTATGAGGCGGCTCCTTCCCATCGCCCTTCTTAAAAAAGGCGTTATAAATGATCGGGAAAAAATAGGCCACGTTGAGCAACGAACTGGCCATTAAAATCAACCCAAAAACGATCTCTTTTGCTTCCAGAGAACCGAGGCAAAGGTACCACTTGCTCAGGTATCCGCAAACCGGCGGAATCCCTGCCAGCCCGATGGCCCCCACGGCAAAGGCTCCCATGGTCAAGGGCATTCGCCGCCCGATGCCGTTCATCTCGCTTATCTTTTCCTTTCCAGTTTTTACAAAAATGGCCCCGGCACAGAAAAAGAGGGTGATCTTCATAAACCCATGGAAGGCAATGTGCAGGATGCTGCCGAGCAAGGCCGCAGGAGTGATCAACGCCGCCCCGAGGACAATGTAAGAGAGCTGGCTGATTGTGGAAAACGCCAGTCGCCTTTTGAGATTGTCCTGGGCCAGCGCTAAAAGCGAAGCCCCTATAATGGTGAAGGAAACGAAATAGCACAAAACCAGCCATAAATTTAAATCGAAGAGGAGGGAGGGACCGAAAACAAAATCAATGACCCGCAGGCAGCAGAAAACCCCGGCTTTTACCACAGCAACGGCGTGGAGCAGAGCGCTGACGGGTGTGGGAGCGATCATGGCCGTCGGCAGCCATTCATGTAGGGGCATGAAGGCGGCTTTGGTGCCAAAACCCAGGATGAAAGTAACGAAGAGAAGCCTGAGGATCGCCGGTGATCCCTGCCCAGCCAGAAAACCGCCGCCGACAAAATCGAGGTTTCCGGCCAGATGGTAGGTGTAGGCAATAGAAAATAAGATAACCACGGCGGAGGTCAGCAAATAGGCTAAATACTTCCGGCCCGCGGCCAAGGCCTCCGGTGTCTCCTTGTGGGACACCAACGGATAGGTGGAAATGGTCAATATCTCGTAAAAAAGGAAGAGGGTGAGCAGGTTGGCGGAAAAAGCCACGCCGATGGTCGCGGAAAGAGCTATGGCAAAACAGAAGAAGTACCTGGTCTGGGCATGCTCTTGTAAACCCCTCATGTAGCCGATGGAATAGATGGAGGTGGCAATCCAAAGGCCTGAGGCCAAAAGGCCAAAATAGAGCCCGAGGGCGTCAACCCGCAATTGTAGGGAGATTCCTGGGGTAAGCGTGACCATGGTATATTCCAGTATTTGTCCGTTTAAGACAGATGGAGCCATGGAAAGGACGATGAGAAATTTAGCCCCCGCTGCCAGAATCGTCCAGGACTCCCTGAGGTTCGGGCGCTTCCCCGTAAGCAGGATGAGGGCCGAAGCAGCAAGGGAAACCAAAATGGCCAATAAAGGTTTATAAGAACAAACCATCTCCATCGTTTTCTTCCTGATTAAAAGCCAGGGGGCAGGGCGAAGACCAGGATCCCGGAAATAATCCTCTCGTTGAACAGGCCGAGCAGCAAGATTCCTGCCGCTAAGAGGATGATCGGGATTAGCATGCTCAGAGGAACTTCTTCCCTTACCTTGGCGATTCCGTCCATGGCCTCTTTCTGAGAATGACCGTGGGCCCCTTCAAAATAGGCATTTTCGATCACCCGGAAAAAATAAAGGGCGTTTAAGAGGCTGCTGATCAGGATGACCGCCACAAAAACCCAGTTGTGCGCATCGATCGATCCCAAGATCAAATACCATTTACTGAAAAAACCGGCGGTAGGTGGAATTCCAATCATGGAAAGTCCACCGATAACCAGGGCGGCCATGGTAAAAGGCATTCTCCGGTGAATCCTGCCCAATTGGAAAATGTTGCGTTTGCCCGTCCGGTACATCAAAGCCATGGCCACCGCAAACAGACAACCCTTCATAAAAGCATGGTTGAGGATGTGGAGATAGGCCCCCAGGAGGCCCATTTTATTCCCCAGGCCAACGCCCAGGACAATATATCCAATCTGGCTCACGGAAGAGTACGCCAACATGCGTTTCAGATCTTTCTGGGCCAGGGCCATGATCGA
>CAZIDC010000127.1:0-8084 GCA_964537885.1 uncultured Syntrophaceae bacterium
ACGGACGTCAAGGCGGATACTTCCGTGCGCAATGAAAGAGTCGCTGTCGACGTCGCCATTCAAAACCTGATCCATAACCGTCAATATGCTCTGCGGGCGCGAATTTCAGACCGGGGGGTTCTTGTCAGGGACTTTACAAGCCGCGCCTTTAAGAACAGCGATTTGAAAGAAGGGCGCATATCTTTTGAGGAGAAGTGGAAACCGGAAAAACTTTGGGACATTCACACGCCGCAAAATGTATTCAACCTCCAGGTAACGCTCACGGATGCCGGAGGCAAAGTGTTAGATGCGAGCCATAACGTGCGCTTCGGATTTCGCGAACTCTGGATTGAAGGAAGGGATTTTTATCTGAATGGAAGCCGCATCTTTCTCTCCGCTGTGCCCCTGGATAACGCCCAGGTCGGGGCCGGTTCGGCAAATTATGAAAGGGCGAAGGAAAGTCTTTTACGTTTGAAGAGCTTCGGCATTAATTTCGTGTACACCCACAACTATGGTTGTCCGCCGGGCGCGCATGTGAGCTTTGCGGAAATCCTTCGGGCGGCGGATGATGCGGGTATGCTCGTTTCTTTTTCTCAGCCCCATTTCGGCCATTATGATTGGGAAGGACCCGGTGCCGACCGGTCCAACGGCTATGCCCGCCATGCGGAATTTTACGTGCGCGCGGCGCAGAGCCATCCGTCAGTCGTCATGTATTCCATGAGCCACAACGCAACAGGATATACTGAGGACATGAACCCGGACATGATCGACGGCATCCAGGAAAAGCGCAGCCAGGCGGCTCAGAACAACGTGAATAAAGCCCTCCGGGCCGAGGCCATCGTCAAGCGGCTGGATCAAAGCCGCATTAGCTATCATCATTCATCCGGCAACCTGGGTTCAATGCATACCAGCAATTTCTACCCGAATTTTATTCCCATTCAAGAGCAATCGGACTGGTTCGAACACTGGGCTACAAAAGGAGTGAAACCATTTTTCACCTGTGAATATGCCACTCCTTTTACATGGGACTGGACAATGTACCGCGGGTGGTACCAGGGCAAACGGGCCTTCGGGAGCGCACAGGTTCCGTGGGAATTCTGCTTGGCCGAGTGGAACGCGCAATTTTTGGGGGACAAAGCTTTTCAAATCAGTGAGCAGGAGAAGGCGAATTTGCGCTGGGAGGCCAAGCAGTTTCGGGCAGGGAGCCTCTGGAGGCTCTGGGATTACCCTTACGAATTAAACTCGAGAGAGCTTGACGAGCGGTATCCCGTGTTTGCCATGTACCTCAACGACAACTGGCGCGCCTTTCGCACCTGGGGGGTGTCGGCAATATCCCCCTGGATACACGGTCACTTCTGGAAATTGGCCAAAGGCGTTGACAAGAGCCGAAAGGAGTTCAAGGTTAATTGGGAGACCCTCCAGCGGCCTGGATTCAGCCCCGATTACGTCGAGCAGCGGTACGAGCGGATGGACTTGGCCTTCGAGCGCTCGGACTGGATCCCCACACCGGCAGCGCAGGCCCTGATGAGGAACAACCTGCCGCTCCTGGCCTACATCGGCGGCAAGCCTTCCCGCTTCACGAGCAAGGACCATAATTTCTTCCCGGGAGAAAAGGTCGAGAAACAGATCATCCTCATCAATAACTCCCGCGAGACCGTCTCTGCCGAGTGCGAATGGTCGTTCAACCTCTCCCAGGCTGTGGCTGGCACCAAAAAGGTCAGCTTGAAGACCGGGGAGCAGGAACGGATTCCGCTCAGGTTCGATTTGCCGGCTACACTGGCTCCTGCCGCTTATAAACTGAATATCAAGGTGAAATTCAGCAAAGGCGAAACCCAGGAAGATTCTTTTGTCATCCACGTTCTGCCGCAGCCTCCATCCCCGAAACCAATTGGGAAGATCGCCCTCTTCGATTCCAAGGGTGAGACCGGTCGACTGTTGACCGCCATGGGGATTCGGTTTCAGCCTGTGGAAGCGAACGCTGATCTGTCGGCGTACGATATCCTTATCGTGGGCAAGGCCGCTCTGAAGGTGAGCGGTCCGGCGTCGGATATCACCCGGGTGAGCGACGGTCTGAAAGTAATCATGTTTGAGCAGACATCGGATGTCCTGGAGAAGCGCTTCGGATTCCGAGTGCAAGAGTACGGTCTGAGGAATATCTTTAAGCGCGTACCCGGCCACCCGATCCTGACCGGAATGGGCAAGGAGCATCTGCGCGACTGGCGGGGTGAAGCGACGATCCTGCCGCCCCGCCTCAAGTATGAGCCCAGCCGTCGATTCGGCGGAGCCCCCTCGGTTCGATGGTGCGACATTGAAGTGACACGGGCGTGGCGATGCGGCAACTACGGCAACGTCGCCTCGGTCCTCATCGAGAAGCCTGGGCGCGGAGATTTCATGCCCATCGTGGACGGCGGCTTCAGTCTCCAGTACAGCCCGCTAATGGAATATCGCGAAGGAAAGGGGATAGTCCTGTTCTGCCAGATGGACGTGACCGGGCGGACCGAGAGCGATCCGGCAGCGGAAATGCTGGTCCGGAATATCATCCAATACGTGTCGGATTGGAAACCGGCAACGACCAGGAAAGCCCTCTACATCGGCGATGCTGCCGGGAAGGATTATCTCAAAAAAGCAGGCATATCCCTCGCATCCTATGAGGGTGCAAACTTATCAGCCGACCAGGTTCTGATCGTGGGTCCGGGCGGCGGGCAAAAAATGGCCGGCCATGCAGCAGCCATCGGCGCGTGGCTCAGGGCCGGCGGCAACTTGCTGGCGCTCGGGGCCGACGAACAGGAGGCGAACGCCAGCAAGTTGCTAAAGGTCCGCATGAAGAAAGAGGAACACATCTCCGCTTACTTCGAACCGTTCGGCATGGACTCTCTGCTTGTTGGCATTGGGTCCGCGGACGTCCACAACCGAGATCCAAGAGAATTGTTTCTCGTCAAGGGAGGCGCGTCGGTATTGGGCAACGGGATTCTCGCCAAGGCCGAAACCTCCAACGCTGTCTTCTGCCAGCTTGTGCCCTGGCAGTTCGAGTACAAGAAACAGTACAACTTTAAAAGGACCTATCGGCGTTCCTCTTTTATGATCGCACGCCTTCTGGCCAACATGGGGGTCAGCAGTTCCACTCCACTTCTTTCCCGTTTCCGAAACCCGGTCCGGTCCAAAGCGGAGAAACGGTGGCTGGAAGGCTTTTACCTCGATACCCCGGAAGAATGGGATGATCCCTACCGCTTCTTCCGCTGGTAAACAGGAAAAAGATTCAAAGCGCAAGGCGCAAATGCAAAGTGCAAATTGAAGAGTGAAAAATGGAAAGTGATCAAAGATGAAAAAAGAAAACTCATTCCCAATAGCCGAAAAGAAGGAACTCAATGCATGGCCGAATGACAAAAATTCCAGGTTGCGGGTTAGGAGAGAAATTGCGAATGGTGGTAAATAAATGGCATTCACAAAAATAAAAGGACCCAGAATTGCTGCTGTAGCTACCTGTGTTCCCGATAAAAAAGTTGACAACCTCAAAGACACCTCTGAGTTTTCGCAAGAAGAGGTACGAAAAGTTGTGGCTATGGCCGGTGTTCATGCGCGCAGGGTTTCGAACGATTCAGTTTGCAGCAGTGATCTCTGCGCAGCTGCGGCGGAGGTGGCTATCGAATCCCTGCAATGGAATCGGGAATCAATCGATGCCATAATCATGATAACCCAAACCCCGGACTATTTCCTGCCTCAGACTTCCGGCTTGATTCATAAGAGGTTGAAACTTTCCGATAAATGTGCAGCTTTTGATATGGGGCTTGGTTGTTCCGGTTATACGTATGGATTATGGCTGGCATCAATGATTCTTAATAGTAATGGCTTTCGTCGGATTCTTCTGCTCCAGGGGGACACCCCGAGCCGATATGCAGACAACTCGGATAGATCCGTTTCTCTCCTTTTTGGTGATGCCGGTTCAGCCACGGCTCTTGAGGCAGATAGCAAGGAGCATGCACCGGATTGGTTCTTTGGACTCCACACAGATGGAGAAGGCTACGATTACATGATTATTGAGGCAGGCGGGTTTCGGGATCGGTTCAATTCGGACAAAAGGAACCATTGCGTTCGCATGCAAGGAGCAAATGTTTTTAATTTTACCATTAAAAGACTTCCCGATTTGATTAAGGAAACTCTTCAAGGATCCGGCCTGGATCAGGATGGAATTGATTATTATATATTCCATCAGTCAAATAAATACATCATCAATTATATCGCCAACAAACTGAAGCTTCCAGAGGGAAAAGTACCTTTAACGCTGAAAGAATTTGGCAATACGGGCGGGCCTTCTATCCCCCTGACGATGACCCAGGGTGATTTGAAGCGACCTCAAGATCGATCGCTTACTATGATGCTTTTAGGGTATGGCGTCGGCCTGTCCTGGGGCTCGGCGTTGATTGCCTTCGGACCGGAAGCAATTTTAAAACACACAGAATTAAAACTGACGATTAAAGAGGTTTAAAAATGATTAATCATCCTCTTATTGATTTTCAAGGGAAATACGTTATAGTAACCGGCGCCACTTCCGGAATCGGTCAGGCAATATCCATTGAGCTGGCCCGGCAAGGGGCAAAGCCAATACTCGTCGGCAAAAATCCCGATAAATTGAAGGATACTGCCTCGCGCCTGGAATCTCCCGGGATCGAGACGCTTTGTATCGATCTGAACGATCATGCAGCTATCCTTCCGCAAGTTAAAGAACTCTCCCGAAAAATAGGGCGGATTTATGGCCTTTGTCATTCCGCCGGCATCGTCGATACCGTCCCTTTAAGTTCATTAAGCGTAGAAAAAATCAAGGCTATGATGAGCGTAAATCTGATTGCAGGGATCGAGATGGCTCGGGCCGTTTCTCGGCGGGACGTTATGGAAGAAAGCGGTGGCGCCCTTTTATTTATTGCATCGATATATGGCCTGATTGGTATGCCTGGAGAGGTAGGTTACAGCGCAAGTAAGGGGGCGATTTTGGCGGCCTCAAGAACAATGGCTGTCGAATTGGCCAGGCGGAAAATCAGGGTGAATACCCTTTCGCCAGGACTCGTCAAAACGGGCATGACCGATGCGGCTTTTTCAGTTTTATCGGAAAAACACCGAAAAGAGCTTGAGGACGACCATCCCCTTGGAATCGGAACGCCGGAAGATGTAGCAAGGGCGGCTGTATTCCTTTTGGCGCCGCAAAATACATGGATTACGGGGATAAACCTGGTTATTGACGGGGGCTACACTGCCTTATAAAAGAAAACGAGAGAGAAAAGGGAAGGAAATTGGATATAATGACGCGAACCGAAGCCCTGGAGTGGATTGCCAATCTCTTTGAAGAAGCCGTTGAAGTTATCAAGCCGGAGACAAGCCGCCAGGATATCCCCGGTTGGGATTCCTTGGGGATGCTGACTTTAATGGCTGCGCTTGATGAAAAATTCAATATCGTAATGTCGGAAAAAGAGTTGGAAGATCTAAATAAGATAGATGACATTCTTGATGTAATTCGCCGGCATGGTAAACTGGATTATGCTTGAGTGATTTTCAAAATCCCAAATCCAAAGCATAATCGAATATAAAAAGGTATGTTGATTCAGAAAGATCGTTTCCCCATAAAAGATGTTATCCTTTTTGGTTTTCTGCCCAATTTCATAAGGAAATGGATCTATCGTCTAAAGGGCTACCGGATTGGAAAGAAAGTATCGTTTGGAATAGGGGCAGTCATATGCGGTGAAGAGGTATCGATTGGCGACCACACCACAATCGGTTTTTTTACTATTATTAGGGGGAAAAAGATAAAGATTGGCTCATTTGTCAATATCGGCGCGACGACCATCCTGGACACTCCCTATTTGGAAATTGGCGATGGGAGCAGAATAAATGAGCAAGTATTTGTGGGAGGGCTGCAATTCCCCGATTCCAAATTAGTAATTGGGAAAAACTGCCAGATTATGCAAATGTCGTTTTTAAATCCTGCAAAAGCGATAACCATTGGCGATGATTCAGGGATTGGGGGCCATTGCCTTCTTTTTGGGCATACATCCTGGCTGAGCTGTTTTGAAGGCTATCCTGTCGAATTCGAGCCTATAGAAATTGGCAAAAGCGTCTCTCTCGCCTGGAGGGTTTTTGTTTTACCCGGCACTAAAATTGGAGATGGAGCTGTAATTGGAGCCAATTCCCTTGTTTATCGAACCATTCCCCCCAAATGCCTTGCCGTCGGTTTTCCTGCCCGGGTCGTAAGTAAATTTCCTGAATTTCCCAAAGATGTATCCGCTGAGGAAAAAGCAAACCTTCTTCACGGAATAATTAATGAAATGATTGAAGTATTTAAAGGGTCAGGCTTGGAATGTCAAGTAGTTGGAGAAAATATTTTTGAAATAACCAAAACCACCAATAATTTATGGGGACAGAAAGCCAAAAGATTCCGGCTGAAGGTTTTCTACCAAGGGATATCCCCGAATGAAGTTCCCTCCACCGAAGATAAAATCAACGTAATCTTGAGCCTCCGTGCTATTCCTGGAAACCTACGGGAAGCCTATAACAAGAGAGGGGTTATGTGGATAGACATAGAGAAGAAAGAACAACCCCTCTTTTTAAATGATTTAGGAGAAGAAGTCCTCCTATTCCTGAAGCGGTATGGAGTAAGGCTTTTTCGTGTGGAAACTTGATACGTTCCGGCCGAGTGGTTTCAGGTAAAACATCCCATGACAGAGAGATATTTACTCGCAGGAGTTTAAAGAAAAAACGAGCGGGACTATTCTGTATAAAATGGAATCTCGGAGGGAATTCTTAAAAAAAACCATTATAGCAGGCTTCATGCTTCATTTTGAAAGAAAATCATTTGCTGAGACACATCTTCCAAAAACTGCTGAAAAAACCCGTTCTACCATCTACAGAGCTGTCAAGGGAAATCCCGATCAGAACCTGATGAAAGTTTTTGAAATGATGGGAGGGATTGGAAGACTCATCGGACTTGAGGATGTGGTGATAATCAAGCCCAACGCCCAATGGTGGAATCAGGGGGCGCCTAACTTAGCGGCGCTGAAAACCTTTGTTGACCTTATCATGGAAAGACCTGGGGGGTTTAAGGGAGAGGTTGTTCTGGCCGAAAATTGCCACCGGGGACCTCATCCATGGACTTCTTTAAATGCCGCATGGGCCCATGATTTTGAATGGAATGCAGATATTCAGGGGATAAGAAACCTGAATGCTCTTGGCAGCGGTTTGCAGAAGAAATATGGAGATAGATTTTCCGTGTGCCACTGGATCGATGTGGGAAGTGGGGGTAAAAGAATATCTGGTCCCAAGGATGGAACTGGATATGTTTACTGTGACGGGACGGGTGGAGTTCCGCTTATTTCATGTGATAATGGCCTTGAGGGTAAAGATCGACGCGCAACAATAATGACCTACCCGATTTTCAAAACGGTCAAAGGAACGATTATTGATTTTAAAAATGGTGTTTGGGAAAAGGGTTCATTTACCGATCAACCAATCAACTTAATAAACCTTTCAGCCTTAAATCATCACAGCACCTACTGTGGGATGACAAGCGCGATTAAAAATTATATGGGGATTACTGACCTGAGCGGAGGTCCGGACCCTTTTCATGACGGCAGGTTAATTGGAAATTATTACAATTTTCATTCATTTCCTTTCAACAAATGGGCTCCTGGCCCTGAACCCGGCATGCTTGGCAAAGAGATCGGCACATTCATGAAGACAATTCGCCAGGCGGATTTAAATATCATTACGGCGGAATGGATTGGACTTGTTTCGCGGACGGAACCTCCGGTTGCTCATACCAGGGCTGTTCTCGCCTCAACCGATCCCGCGGCCCTGGATTACCATGCAGCGAAATATTTGCTTTTCCCCAATTCAAAAATTGCCATTCACAATCCGGGCAATAAGAAAGGTCCGCTTTTTGCTTATTTATCAGCCTGGGCAAATTCAGGCAGTAATGCGGGTAACGAGACCAACGTCCAAACGATTTCTTATGATTTTAAAACCGGTAGATATCAAAAAGAAACCGATGATTGGAAAATCTCAGGGGAAATAACCTGGGGTACCAATCCCAAAGCAATATTGAAATATTGGATGCTGAGAGT
>CAZIDC010000128.1:0-7996 GCA_964537885.1 uncultured Syntrophaceae bacterium
GCGCCGCTTCGGAAGCCCTGTCGGATCTCTTAAAGTCGGATCCCCAAAAATACAAATACTGGTTCCGGGTCATGCATCTATCGGGGGACCTTTCCACCGCGGCCCACGAGTTCATGTATAACCTGCCGGTAAAAAAGTTCAACGCCAAAAAAATGGCCATCATGGCGGAAAATGCCCTATGGACCCGGGGCATGGTCAAAGACGCTGAAACTTTTTTCAAAGAAAAGGGACTGGAAATCGTTTACTCGGAATTCTTTGACACCGAGACTAAGGATTTTACCCCCATCTTCACTAAAATCATCAATGCCAAGGCAGAGTTTATCTATGAGATCTCAGCTCATGTGGATGGAGCCATTTACATTAAGCAGTGGTATGATTTGAAGGGCCCGATGATTGGAGGGGTCTCCGGTACCGGGGTAACCGATCGCTACTGGAAAGATTGTGGGGGCAAAGCGGTTAGTGAGGCGGTTGTCGTCTACACGCCCCGTGCTCCTTTAACCCCCAAGACGATCCCTTTCTTTGACAAGTACGTAGCCGAATTCAAACTGCAACCAGGGTATCCTACGGGATATACCTATGATGCAATCTATTTGTACAAAGCCGCAGTGGAAAAAGGCAAGACGACCAACCCTGACAAGCTGGTTCCGATTATCGAAAAGATGGATTATGTGGGCGTGGCCGGAAAATATGTCTTTGATGAACTCCACAATGCCAGATACGGAGAAGGTTTCCGCCAGCTTTCCTTTGGGCAGTGGAGGCAAGATGGAAGCCGCATAGTCGTCTGGCCAAAAAGTTTTGCCACCGGCGACTATGAATCACCGCCCTGGTTGAAAAAATAGTCTTCCCAAGGGCTCGACGGGGTCGGGGAGAAATCCCTCTCCCGGCCCCCCGGGAATAATAGAATAATTTCTTAACCCCGGAGGGGACCATTTTCATTCTACTTCACTATGCCCAACACCATTCTTGCATTGTTGGATCGGGCCAATCTAACTAATTGAAAATATAGAATAAAGCTATAAAAAGCAGGGTGATTTTAGGGTTTAGAATGGCATTTTTGACCCTAAAAATAGGGGGGATTTTAATTGCAGATGGAATGATCAATTTTTATTTGAACTCCAAAGAAAATGAAGGGGCAGATTGTATCGGGCGTTATAAAGTGAGAAAAAGGGGACCGGCCTCGGCCACTCTCTATTTTGTTTTCTTCTTTTGGTAACTGACGGCCAAGCCGACGGTACTCCGGGGGTGGATGGCGGTTTCAAATGTGCCCAGACTTTTCATGTATTCATAATACTCCTCTGTTCCTCTCAGATGATATCGTCCCCGTCCCGGCTCTTCCACGTTGTGAGCCGTGATACATCCTCCCGGTTCGAGTTTCGGGACCAAAGCTTTGGCATAGTTGGCATACCAATCCTTGTCTGCATCGATAAAAACAAAATCAATAGGCCCTGGAAGTTCATTCACTGACTTGTGGGCATCGGCCAGCCGGGCATCAATATACTCGCTGAGACCGGCTTCCTTGAAATTGGCCAACGCTTGCCGGTAACGTCCTTCATCGATTTCGATGGTAATCAGCTTGCCGCCTGTTTTGCTTAGGGCCCAGGCTATCCATATCGCCGAATGGCCCGTCGAAGTCCCTATTTCCAGTGCTTTTTTGTATTTTTTCTGAACGATAATTTCATAGAGAATCTTCCCATCCCCTTCCGGAACGTTCCAATCCTGCCATCGATTCTTCATTTTACCGAGAAATTTCTTCACTTTTTGGTCGATCATCTTTTCTTTTTCCCCAACCTGCGAGTAGCAGGGGGCCGCGGATGCCAGGAGAACCGCCAATACCATTGCAATGCCCAGGCTTGAATAATTTTTCATATGATTCGCCTTTTCTTATCCATCTTACCGTCAAAGCGAAGGCTCCAAACGCCCTTCCTGCCTCATCGATTTCCAATTACCCAACGGTTGGATTCGCCCGCGCTTCACAGCGGCCGAGTGAAACTCCTGCTTTCCTACACTGACCCTTCTTATATTGAATAGGAAGCGAGGGAAAATCGGCTTATTCATGGAAGCGGATAGAAGGCCAAAAGGTTTTAAGGTTCATGAATAAATTTCTACATCAACGAGGGAAGCCAGGTGCTCAATATCGGAAACGCGATAATAATACCAAGAGATAATGCCAGCATCAGGATAAAGGGCGCTACCCCGGCAAAGATTTCTTCGATTTGAACCTTCCCGCCAAGAGCTGATCGCATAGCAAAGACCACCATGCCGAAGGGAGGGGTTAAAAGTCCTATCTCAATCGTTACGATGGACACGATCGTAAACCAAATCGGGTGATAGCCCAGCTTCAAAGCGATGGGGTACATGAGGGGAATGGTCAGAAGAATGATCGAGGTGGAATCGATGATACACCCCAGGAGAAGAAAAATAACGATAAACCCAAAAATGATTACAATGGGGGAAACAGGTAGCGTACTCGTCCAGTGGGTGATCTTTCCCGCCAGCCCGGACATGGTCAGCATCCGGCTGTACATCTGGGCACAGATGAGGAGCAGAAAGATACTGGCCGTCGTTTGCCCTCCGTCCAATAAAACCTGCCATAGGCTCCGGAAGCTAAATTTTCGCTTTATAACGATAAGGAGAAAACCGCCAGCAGCGCCCACTGCCCCGGCCTCGGTAGGGGTAAACAATCCTCCCCAAATTCCGCCCATGACCAGAATAATCAGGCCCACGACCGCCCATGGGGTGGCGAGAGTCCGGACCACCGTCCGGAAATCAAGGCGTCTTGCCTCATCCAGGTTGCCCCCCAGGCGCGGCTTCACATAGACCATCGTCCAGATGCCCAGGGAAAGAACCGCCGTGACCACAAGGCCGGGGAGAATCCCGGCAATAAATAGCTTGCCAATTGCCTGCTCCGTAAGAACCCCGTAAACGATCATCAATACGGACGGCGGAATCAGCATGCCCAGAATGGCGCTCCCGGCAACGATTCCCAGGCTGAATTTTCGGTCATATTGAAGCCGCTCCATTTCCGGAAGGGCAATTTTCGAGAAGACAGCGGCGGAGGCTACCGAGACCCCGGTTATGGCCGCAAAGACCGCGTTGGCAAAAACAGTTGCGATCCCAAGGCCTCCCCGAACGCGTCCCAAGAATACCTGCGCCGCGGTAAAAAGTTCCCGCGTCGCCCCGGATAGAGTGGAGAAGAGCCCCATCAGCACAAACAGGGGGACTACTGCAAAAACGTAGTCCATGACGGCGCTATAGGCAGTCGTCTGAAGCAAACTGATAGCCACCGAAAACTTCCCGGTGATGCACCAGATCGTAATAACGCTGACTGCCGCCAGGGCAACCCCGATATGAACCCCGAGCAAAATGAGGACAAAAACAAGCACCACACTGATGAGCGCCAGCGTTGTAGGGTCCATCATTCCCCCTCCGCTCGGCGATGGGCGATCATCTCCGCTATGACTTTACCCAACATCAGAAGGAACTGGAGCGAGGTCAGTCCTGCTCCAAGAAGAACAATCGACCGGATAGGATAGGTAGGAACGCGAACCGGCTCTTCCCCTTCAAATTCTCCCAATTCCCAGGCCGTGATCATCGTGTTCCAGCCGGAATACACGACCAGGCCGAAGATGACAGCCCCCAGGGTGTAGCTGATCAGATCCACAATAGAGCGGCCTCTACGGGAAAGCCGGCCGAGGATTACATCAGAGCGTAAATGACCGCCTATTTTGAGGGTGTGGGACATTTGCAGCCAGACGATGGCTACGATTGAAACCTTGACAATCTCCGGGACCCCGATAAGGGGCGAATTGAATAAAGCCCGGCCGAGGATATCACAGGAGATGAGAACCGTGATCCCGGCCACCCAGGCAGTCCCGACAGCGTTCAGAACCGCCATTACCCGGTAATGAATCTGAAGCATCATAGTTCCCAACGGTTTGGGCATGAAGTTCCTCCCGCTACCGATCGTGAACGGCCGGACAAGGTGGTCATTGCGCCCCCCCCAAGGCAGGACTGGCAATGACCATTCAATAGAATGCCGATTTAACCGGGCCGCTCACTATAACCTACGAGGGGAATCGATTTTATTTGGCGGTCCAGTCCCGCGGGAACTTGACTCCCTGGTCTTGAAGGTTTTTGATAAAGGCGAAAATCACCTCCCCCGGCAAACCTGCTTTCTTGATCTCTTCCGCTTTTTGCTTGGGAATGTTGGAGAGCGCATTGGCCCAGTTCACCTTCTCCTCCCAGGACATCTCCCGTATGGTGCAACCGGCATCTTTCATGGATTGGATGGCCTGTTCACCCTTGATATGGGAGGCTTCGGTCTGTACCTTGGTATATTCCTTACCCACTTCCAAGAAAATCTCCTGGACCTCCTTGGGAAACTTCTTCCAGGTATTTCTGTTGATGGTGATCATGGTGTTGGGAATTGCTCCAAACCCGGTGATCGTATAATAACGGGCCACCTCGTGGAGTTTGAAGGAATACGTGGCGTCCGGAAGCATGATCCACCCTTCATACACCCCGGTTTGCAAGGAGGTGTAAGCTTCGTTCAGGTTTGACTGGACGGGCACGGCCTTCACCGCCTGCAACCAGGGAATGTTAGGCCCCGCTGCCGCAATCTTTTTGCCCTTCAGTTGTTCAACCTTGGTCCAGGGGAAGGTCGTAACCAGGTTGTAGCAGGTAACCGCTCCTGTCGCCAGGTAGACCTGATTGAATTTATTCTCTAAGTGAGTCCGGAGTTGTGGATAGGCATCAAAAACCTTACGGGCCGCCTTTCCCGCTATCACTACGTTCACCGTGCCAAAGGGCACAAAATAGCCGAAGTTGTAGGCCAGCAGTTTCGCTGGCTCAAACGGCACATGCACATCTCCTATATCCATGAGTCCATTCTCCACAGCCTCCAGGACCTCGCCGAGTTTGGCAATGGAACCGCCGTAAGCCTCGACCCATTCAATCTTGTGTTTGGTCTTTTGCTCGACCCGTTTCTTGACCTCGACTTGAAGAAAGCTCTGCATGGGGGCAACCCAGGAAGACGCCGGTACCGGATGCCCGGCACCGATGGTCAACCGAAAGGTCTCCGCCCGAGCCATTTCCGGAGCCATCCACATTCCTGCAGCCACCGCAAGTACCGTTATGACCAGAATTTTTTTCATGACCTAACCCTCCTCTAAAGATTGGTGATACGACCCCCATTGGCAAGAAGGGGTTAAAGAATGAACCCCTATCGAAGCTTGGAAATTGTTTACGGTTGGGTACTCTGAATGGAACGGGGAAATTGGCTTTTCTCTTTGAACCAGGGCAGGTGCTTTTTGGCAGAAGTTTTCCAGCCTATTCCCTCCCATTTTCACCCCTTTAGCCCTTTAAGGAAATATAGCGATAATAAATTTAGGATGACACGCCGTGGTAGATCATGTCAATACGAATTTGCCCCTCCGTTTCTTCTCCACCAGAACCTCCCCTGCCTCAAAGGGAGCTAACTAACCAACAGGTAAAAAATTTTATCCTGTTTCAATTGATTCTTTCTGATCAACCGTTCCAGCTGCTTGATCATCATTCCTCTTTCGGACAAGACCCGTTTGTTCCCACTGTTATGGGTCGGACTCAATGCCATTAAGATGATTTCTGCGCTCAGGTTGTTTTGTTGTTATCAAGAATTGATAACTAATGTCGCTTTTTCCCATCACAAGCTGTCGGCAGGGCTGCGAACTCCTTGTCCACCGCCATTCAACACATACGTGTAGATCATGGTTGGGAAATAGGGTCAGGGGTCAGACTTCGTTATTTCTTTATTTTTTAAAGAAAAAGTTTTAAGATGAGAAAATCAGAGGAGTCTTAAGGAAGGTGACCACAAATGGAAAAGAAGCTTTGCCAGCCTATTATGATCGGCCAGATGCGGCTCAAGAACCGTATGGTAATGCCCCCCATGGTCGTCCGCTACGCCAGTGATGATGGCTATGTTACTGACCGCAGTCGCAGATACTACGAGGCACGAGCCAAAGGAGGGGCGGCCTTGGTCATCTTAGAGGCCAGCTATATTCACCAGGCGGGGCAGCTCGTGCCCAACGAACATGGCATCAGCGACGACAAGTTCATCCCCGGCCTGAGCCAGCTGGTCGAAGCGATTCACCGCCATGATGCCAAGGCGGCGGTTCAGCTGGTCCATGCCGGAAGACTCTCCCATCCTAAAACCACCGGGATTCAGCCGTTGGCACCTTCGGCGATCCCGGCACCCGGGGGGGAGATACCTCGGGAATTGACTCCTGGCGAAATAACCGCAATCATCAACTTATTTGTTCAAGCTGCCTTGAGGGCGAAACGCGCGGGTTTTGACGGGGTGGAAATCCATGGGGCGCATGGTTATCTCATCGACCAGTTTATCTCCCCCGCTTCCAACTGCCGTCAGGATGCTTATGGCGGGAGCACCGAGAACCGCGCCCGTCTGTTGATTGATGTTATCAAGGCCGTGAAAGAAGCAGTAGGGCTGGCTTATCCTGTCTGGTGTCGTATCAACGGCCAGGAATATGGAGTCGATGGGGGCGAGACCCTGGATCAGGCAAAAGAAGTAGCTCGCTTGGCCGAAGCAGCCGGGGCGGTAGCCATACATGTCACGGCTGCGGGTCCAGCCTCCCCGGTCAACCCGACCTCAGCCGTATTCACCCCCGCACCCATCGCCCATCTGGCTGCCGGCATCAAGCAAGTAGTCAGGGTGCCGGTGATTGCCGTAGGCAAAATGACCGCAGCAGCCGGGGAGGAAATACTGACCGCCGGTAAAGCAGATTTGATTGCTTTCGGGAGAGAGCTAATCGCCGACCCGGAGCTTCCGAACAAAATAAACAGTGGAAAGATAGAGGACATCCGTCCATGTATTCTCTGCATGCTCTGCCGCGACGATTTACGTTATAACCCGGTGGTGGGCCTCCGCTGCAGCGTTAATGCAACCATGGGCCAGGAGGAAGATCAACAGATTACCCCGGCAGAGAAACCCAAGAAAGTCCTGGTTATTGGGGGTGGCCCGGCGGGCATGGAGGCAGCCCGGGTCGCCGCCCTAAGAGGTCACCGGGTGACCCTCTGGGAGAAAGAAACCCAACTGGGTGGCCAGTTGATTGCAGCCGCCGTTGCCCCGCACAAGGATAGAATTCAGGCTCTGACGGCGTATCTATCCATCCAGCTTAAAAACCTCGGCGTTAGCGTTGAACTTGGCCGAGAAGCAACTGCCGCATCCATCGCCGGGCTGGCACCGGATGCCACGGTGATCGCCAGCGGCTCAAACCATCTTATCCCCGAGATCCCCGGGCTGGCCAAGGCCAGGACCGCCGCAGCCACGGCCGTCCTGGAAGGTAAAGCCAAAGTGGGGGAAAAGGTAGTGATCATCGGGGCAGAACTGGTCGCCTGTGAGGTCGCGGAATTCCTCGCCCAGAAAAAAAAGAGTGTTACTATGGTAAGGCGTGGCCCCGAGGTAGCACTCAAAATAGGCCCCAGTGTTAGAGACCCCCTGCTAAGAAGACTCAAAGATCAAGGGGTCACCATGCTCACCGGCGTAACCTACCATGAAGCCAATGAGCAGGGATTAACCATCACCACCAAGGAGGGACAAAGGAAGACTCTTGAGGCAGATACGATTGTTCTTGCCGCCGGAGCAAGGCCCAACCGGGGGCTCTACCAAGAGATTAAAAGCAAGATAGCCGCCACGTACGCCATCGGAGATTGCGTTGCGCCGCGCAATATCCACGAAGCTATCAGTGAAGGCTATCACACCGCACTGATAATATAGGCCGTTAAAAACCGAGCTCACCAAGCTTCGCGCATTTGAAGCGGCCGTATTTGTTTTTTGCCGCACTTGTACATGGGTTAAGGCATGGAGTGAGACCTTTGAAAAACTACCTTTTCCGTCTTTCGCAGGAATGACAATTTGATGATTTTTCTATATAATTCAATTGTATGGGAATTTCCTTTTTTATCCTTCCCCCTTGTATATTAAACCCAAGAGAGTTATCCA
>CAZIDC010000129.1:0-7951 GCA_964537885.1 uncultured Syntrophaceae bacterium
CGCTCCGGGGCTATGGATAACTCTCTTGGGTTTAATATACAAGGGGGAAGGATAAGAAAAGGAATTTCCTATACAATCGAGGTTCTTGCAAAAGTCCGTAATTTACCCTTCGACAGGCTCAGGGTGAACGGGCTTAGGTTGAAATTATTTAGTTTTTCCGTTCGTGGTGAGCTTGTCGAACCACAAAAAAATACTTTTGCAAGAGCCTCAATCAAGTTAAAAAACAAAATGGGTTTTCATTGCGATTGGTATTTGGAAGTTTAAAGTTACATTTTAATTTAACTCTGTGTTCGCGGTGTGCTCTGTGGCTAAAACAGAAGAAAAATGAGGCGGGGAATGGAAGAGATTAGGGGAACCACCGTTATCGCTGTCCGCCATAAAGGGAAAGTGGCCATGGCCGGGGATGGGCAAGTCACCATCGGGAACACGGTGATGAAGCATGGAGCCAGAAAGGTTCGCCGGTTGTATAAAGACCAGATCATCGCCGGGTTTGCCGGGGCCACGGCCGATGCCTTCACCCTCTTCGAGAGGTTTGAGTCCAAGTTAGAGCAGTACAACGGCAATTTACACCGGGCGGCCGTAGAACTGGCTAAAGATTGGCGAACCGACCGCATGCTCCGCCGGTTAGAGGCCCTGCTGATCGTTGCCGACCGGCAATCAACCTTGATCCTTTCCGGCACCGGCGACGTCATCGAACCGGATGACGGGGTAGCGGCCATCGGCAGCGGGGGTCCTTTGGCTCAGGCCGCGGCCAAGGCTCTGATCAAGTATTCCAACTTGGAAGCGAAAACCATTGTTCAGGAAGCCATGTCCATCGCTGCGGAGATCTGTATTTTCACGAATAACCAGATCGTGGTGGAAGAACTAGGGGCCGAACCCTGATTGCCGACACGAATCTGAAAACAAGGAGAAGAATGGTCGAAGACAAAACCGGCGGGGGGGAATTGAAACCTCTGACCCCTCGCGAGATTGTGGCCGAGCTGGATAAATATGTCATTGGCCAGCACAACGCCAAGAGATCCGTGGCCATTGCCCTGCGCAACCGCTGGCGGCGCCAGCGGGTCGATAAAGACCTGCAGGATGAGATTGCCCCGAAGAACATCATCATGATCGGCCCCACGGGCGTGGGCAAAACCGAAATCGCCCGCCGCCTTTCCAAGTTAGCCCAGGCCCCGTTCCTGAAGATCGAAGCTTCCAAGTTCACGGAGGTGGGCTATGTCGGGCGGGACGTGGAATCGATGGTCCGGGACCTGACGGAATTAGCGGTGAACATGGTCCGGGCGGAGGAGACGGAGAAAGTCCAGGCCAAAGCCCGGGAAATTGCCGAGGAGCGGATGCTGGACCTTTTGCTGCCGCCGGTCCGGAAAGAGCCCCCCACAGAAGAGAAGGAAAGGTTATCCGAGGCCAATGCCGAACATCCGCAACCGGAGGAGAATGTTAGAAATTATTCGCGGGAATCTTCTTCCACCCGGGAGAAACTGCGGCAGATGCTCCGCGACGGGAAGCTCGATGAACGGACCGTGGAATTGGAACTCAGCCAGCGCAATCTGCCGATCGTGGAGATCTTTTCCAGCGCCGGGATGGAGGAGATGGACATCAACTTGAAAGAAATGTTCAGCAACCTGCTCCCCAAAAAGTCCAAGAGGAGAAGGGTCAAGGTTCCCGAAGGACTGGACTTGCTGACCGAGGAAGAAGGTCAGAAGCTGATCGACATGGATAAAGTAACCGCTTTAGCCATCGACCGGGTGCAACAGGGCGGGATCATCTTTCTGGATGAAATTGATAAGATTGCCGGCCGGGAAACAACCCATGGCCCGGATGTCTCGCGGGAGGGCGTCCAGCGGGACCTCCTGCCGATCGTGGAAGGGACGACCGTCACGACCCGCTACGGGATGGTAAAAACGGACCATGTTCTTTTCATCGCCGCCGGGGCTTTCCATGTCTCCAAGCCTTCGGACCTGATCCCGGAGCTGCAGGGGCGCTTTCCGATCCGGGTAGAACTGGAATCATTGACCAGGGAAGATTTAATCCGCATCCTCACCGAACCCAAGAACGCCCTGATCAAACAATATACCGCTTTGCTGGCTACGGAAGGCATCAGCCTTTCCTTCACCGCTGACGCCATTGCCGAGATCTCCGAGATCGCTACTTCGGTGAATCAAAGGACGGAGAATATCGGGGCCCGCCGGCTGCACACCATCATGGAGAGATTGCTGGACGAAATCTCCTTCGACGCCCCGGACCGCAAGGACAAGACCGCGGTCCTGGACGCCCGGCACGTCCGGGAGAAGCTCACGGCGATCATCAAGGATGAAGACCTCAGCCGGTATATCTTATAAGACCGTGAAAGGTGAGAGGTGAGGGGTTAGAAAAGGAAGAAAAGATGCAACAGTTCATCGCCAAAGCCGACGTTCTCCTGGAGGCGTTGCCCTACATTCAACGATTCACCAATAAGACCATCGTTATCAAATATGGGGGGCATGCCATGGAGGATGAAGACCTGAAGGTTAGCTTCATCCGGGACGTAATTCTCATGCGCTTCATAGGGCTTAACCCGGTCATTGTTCATGGAGGGGGGCCGCAGATCGACTCCATGCTTCAGAAAATCGGCAAGAAATCGGAGTTCGTGGAAGGGATGCGGGTTACGGACACGGAGACCATGGAAATCGTGGAAATGGTCCTGGTGGGGAAGATCAACAAGGAAATTGTCTCTTTGATCAACCAGCATGGGGGGCATGCAGTGGGCCTTGCGGGCATGGACGGAAATCTCATCCGGGCAAGAAAGCTCTGGATTCCCAGCCGCAAGAAGGATGGACAGGAAAAAGAAATTTTGGACCTTGGTTTGGTCGGAGAGGTTGCATCGATCAACCCCGAAGTGATCGAGTCTTTCAAGACCAACAAATGGATTCCCGTCATCGCTCCGGTGGGGGTCGGCCCTGCAGGCGAGCGGTATAACATCAACGCCGATCTTGTGGCCGGAAAGGTCGCCTCTTCCCTCAAGGCGGAAAAATTCATCCTGCTGACGGATGTGGAGGGGGTCCTGGATGAAGGGAAGAAACTCGTCTCCACGATGAATGCGGAGACGGCCGGGCGCCATCTCCGGGACGGGACGATCAAAGGGGGGATGATCCCCAAGGTCAACTGTTGCCTGGACGCCTTGCGGGAAGGAGTCAACAAAACGCATATCATCGACGGCCGGGTGAAACACGCGATCCTGCTGGAAATTTTCACCGACGAGGGGATCGGAACGCAGATTTATTGAAAACCGTAAGTTGGGAGTAGGGAGTTGGGAGTCGAAAAAGATTAAAAATATTTACTACTCCCAATTCCCAACTTACCAGTCCCCATTATTAATTGTCATAAGGAGAAGCGATGACGAATGAAGACCTGATTAAAATCTCACAGGAAGTGCTGGCGCAGACCTACGGGCGGATGAACATGGTCCTGGTTAAAGGGGAAGGGTGCAAGGTCTGGGACGTGGAGGGGAAAGAATACCTCGATTTTGTGGCCGGGATCGGGGTGTGCAACTTAGGCCACTGCCATCCCAAGGTGGTGCGGGCAATCCGGGAACAGGCCGGAAAACTGCTCCACGTCTCCAACCTATATCACATTGCGCCGCAGATCGAATTGGCCCAGCTCTTGGTTCAACACTCCTTTGCCGACCGGGTCTTCTTCTGCAACAGCGGAACGGAAGCTAATGAAGCCGCCATCAAGCTGGCCCGGAAATACAGCCAGGATCATTTCGGGACGGGAAGATATGAGATCCTCTCCCTTCTGAAATCCTTCCATGGCCGGACTCTGGCCGCGCTCGCGGCCACGGGCCAGGAGAAGTTTCACAAGGGGTTCGAGCCGATGATGACCGGGTTTAAGTATGTACCCCAGGACGATCTCGGCGCCATGGAGAAGGCGGTCAGCGACTCCACCTGTGCCATCCTGGTCGAGCCCATCCAGGCGGAGGGGGGTGTAAACCTCCCTTCGGAAAGCTACCTGCAAGGCTTGCGCAAGCTCTGCGAGCAAAGAAAGCTTCTCTTGATTTATGATGAAGTTCAGGTGGGAATGGGCCGGACCGGCAAGCTCTTTGCCTACGAACACTATGGAGTGCCTCCCGACATCATGACCATGGCTAAAGGCCTTGCCGGCGGGGTTCCCATCGGAGCCCTCCTGGCCACGGAGGAGGTAGCCAAGAGCTTCACTCCGGGCACGCATGCCGCGACTTTCGGGGGGAACCCCCTTTCCACGGCAGCAGGTGTGGCGGCCCTTACGGCCACGATCAACGATGGAATTTTAGAGAATTGCCAGCGTTCCTCCATCCACTTTTTCAAACGGCTCGAGGGATTGAAAAAGAAATATCCCTTCATCAAAGATGTCCGCGGCAAAGGGCTGATGATCGGGCTGGAGCTCGACCGGGAGGGGAAGGGAGTAGTTACGGATTGCCTGCAAAGAGGGTTTTTGATCAATTGCACCAACGAAACCGTACTGCGCTTCATCCCGCCCCTTGTCGTAACGCCGGAAGAAATTGATTCTTTAGTGGAAGCCCTAAATGAAATTTTTTCTGCCTGGAGTTGAAAGAAAAATGTTGAAACGCGATTTTCTGAGTCTGACCGATCTTTCCCGGCATGAATTCGACAGTCTATTGATGAGAAGCCTGGTTTTAAAGAAGAAATGGAAGAAAGGCCTGGACGATCACCCCCTGGCCGGGATGTACCTGGGGTTGATCTTCGACAAGCCTTCTACGCGAACGCGGGTTTCTTTCGAAGTGGCCATGGGACAGTTAGGCGGGAACCCGCTCTATCTCGACCCGGGGACGACGCAAATCAAAAGGGGGGAGACCATCGCCGATTCGGCACGGGTTCTCTCCCGCTATCTCAACGGCATCGTGGTCCGGACGTTCGACCACGCCCACGTGGAAGAGTGGGCCAAATGGTCTTCCGTCCCGGTGATCAACGGGCTGACCGACTTACTTCATCCTTGCCAGATTTTTTGCGACCTTTTGACCGTCGTTGAAAAAAGGGGAACCTACAAAGAGCTGAAAGTGGCCTATATCGGCGACGGGAACAACGTTGCCAATTCCTGGGTACAGGCCGCCTCCCTGCTGGGTTTTGCCCTGGTCATTGCCTGCCCGGAAGGGTATCAACCCGATACCGGGGTTTTGGCTGAGGCACGCCGGAATCAAAAAGGATGCGTCGAGGTAACTCAGGATGCCTTTAAGGCAGCCGAGAACGCCGATGTTGTTTATACGGATGTCTGGGCTTCCATGGGCCAGGAGGGCGAGATGGCCAAACGCCGGAAGGCCTTCAAGGGGTACCAGGTTAACTCCGCCCTGATGCGCAAGGCCAAAAGGGAAGCCTTGGTCATGCATTGTCTCCCGGCCCACACCGGAGAAGAGATCAGCGCCGAGGTTCTCGAAGGTCCCCAATCCGTGGTTTTCGATCAAGCGGAGAACCGGATGCATGGGCAGAAGGCGATCCTGGAGTGGCTGTTAAAAAAAGTGTCAGGGTGAGTGTCAGAGGAGGAAGACAGTGTAAGTGATTAGTGTCAGTGTCAATAATTTATACTCGCACTCACACTGACACTCACACTGACACTATTAGTGGAATGGTGGAAGAAAGATGGATGAAAAAGTAAAAAAAGTGGTCCTGGCTTATTCCGGCGGTTTGGATACTTCAGTGATTTTGCGGTGGCTAATCGACACCTATGAATGCCAGGTTGTCGCCTTTGTGGCCAACTTAGGGCAGGAAGAAGAGCTGGAGGGGTTGCGGGAGAAAGGGATGAAAAGCGGGGCGAGCAAGGTTTATATAGACGACCTGCGGGAGGAGTTTGTCAGGGATTTCGTTTTTCCCATGCTCCGGGCGAACGCGACCTATGAAGGGGGCTACCTGATGGGAACTTCCATTGCCCGGCCTTTGATCGCCAAAAGGCAGGTGGAGATTGCCCGGGCAGAAGGAGCGGACGCAGTATCCCACGGCGCAACCGGGAAGGGGAACGACCAGGTCCGGTTTGAGATGACTTACTTGGCTCTCAGCCCTCTGATCAAGATTATCGCTCCCTGGAAGATCTGGAACTTCAAATCCCGGACGGATTTGATTCAGTACGCCGAAAAGCGCGGGATTCCCGTGCCGGTCACTAAACAAAAACCCTACAGCAGCGACCGCAACCTGTTACACATCAGCTTTGAAGGGGGTATCCTGGAAGATCCCTGGATGGAGCCGCCGGAAGACATGTTTGTTTTGACCCGTTCCCCGGATAAAGCCCCCGATCAATTCCAGATCATCGAGATCGATTTCGAAAGCGGCAATCCAGTGGCCGTGAACGGAAAACGGATGTCCCCAGCCGAACTTTTGGCCGAATTGAACCGCCTGGGGGGAGAAAACGGAATCGGCCGGGTGGATATGGTGGAGAACCGGTATGTGGGAATGAAATCGCGGGGGGTTTACGAAACGCCGGGAGGAACCATTCTCCATGCGGCCCATCGGGCGGTGGAATCCATCACCATGGACCGGGAGGTCATGCACCTCAGGGATTCGCTGATTCCCCGTTATGCCGAGATGGTCTATTACGGGTACTGGTTTTCTCCCGAACGAGAAGTCTTGCAAAAGATGGTTGACGAAACCCAGCTCACGGTAAATGGTACGGCCCGCCTGAAGCTCTTCAAAGGGAACTGCACGGTGATCGGGAGAAAATCCGCCGAATCGCTTTATTCCTGCGATTTGGCCACTTTCGAGGAAGACCAGGTCTATAACCAAAAAGACGCCGAGGGATTCATTCGCCTGAATGCTTTGCGCCTGCGCCTGCGGGCGCTGTTGAAGGAAAAGCTCTGCAAGTGATCTCTTTTCGACCCATTCCAGGTCCCCTCCTCCCTTTGTTAATCCTTGGTCTTACCGTCCTTATATCTTGGGGCTGCGGGAAAAAAGCCCCGCCCGTGGCCCTGGAAAGTATCATACCCGCGCCCGTTGCCGACCTGCGCGCTTTATCGCGCGAAGGGGGGGCCTATTTGGTCTGGACTTTCCCGGCCAAAAATGCCGATGGGTCAAAATTAGAGGATCTATCAGGGTTTAAAGTATATCGGCGGGAGCGTTCGTTGTCTTCCTCCGGTTGCGCTGAATGCCCGCAAAAGTTCGAACCGGTGGCCGTCATCGATCCCCAATACCCGAGAGGAACATGGGTTGAAGGGGGACGGGTGTTGTGGCGGGATGAATCCATCCAGCCGCAAAAAGAATACATCTATTTTGTCCTGGCCTACAATTCCTATAAAGCCGCCAGCCCGGAGTCAAATCAGGTGAAGCTTTCCTGGGATGATCCTCCGGTCGCCCCCATGAATACCGCCATCCAGAGCGAGGACCGCGCCCTTTTGCTCAGTTGGGATTTTTCGCCCCCTCTGCGCAACGGGAGAGAAATGGGGGGGTTGGCCGGGTTCAACATCTATCGCCGCAGCGAAGGAGAGCGGTTTGGCTTTTTTCCGCTGAACCCGGAGCCCTTGACGGAAAGTCGCTATTTAGACGGGAGACTGGAAAACGGAAAGCGTTATGAATATGAAATACGGGCGGTGCGCAACGTCCGGGGAACTCTGATCGAAGGAATGGGATCGCCGGTCGTGTATGGGATTCCGGAGAAACGACTACCTCCCTCCCCGCCATCCGGTCTCGTGGCTGTTTTTCAGAAAGAGGGGGTAGCTCTGCGGTGGAATCAAAATCCCGAACCAGATATCGGCGGCTATGATCTTTACCGGCGGGAAAAAGGGGGGAACGCCTTTAGCAAAATCAATCCGCACTTGATTACCGAGCCTTACTTTCTCGACGGGTCCGCAGACCCTCAAAAAACTTACCTCTACCGTCTGAAGGCCGTAGATCGTTCACCGTCCAGGAAGGAAAGCGAATTTTCCCTCGAGGTCGAAATTTCCTTCGAACCCCCCCGCCAAAATTGAAAGATTCCTGCCAAGAATTTTTCTATTTAG
>CAZIDC010000130.1:0-7926 GCA_964537885.1 uncultured Syntrophaceae bacterium
TATTATATAGGGGGAATTTACTCTTTTTTCCGCCGACCTGGGGCCAATAACCTTGGGAAGGGGATTGGTGAAAAAAGATCCGCTGTGGCCAGGGATTGGTCTTGCGGAATATTGCTGGCCATTGATCATTTGCTTTTCGGGGAGGATGCAAGATGAAGCTTCGCGACCTGATCGGAAAAATCCTGCTGGCCATTGTCTTGATCCCCTGCTCTCGGGTGGAAGCAGGCCCCTCTCTTTACGGTTCTGCCCACCAAGGGAATCTTGCCTCTCCAGCCGAAAAGCAGGAAAAGGCAGAAGAATTAACACTTCTCTCCGCCGTTGATCTTGCCCTGCGGCATAACCCCCTGATCCGGGCGGCCATCTCTGGCAGGAAAATCGCCGATGGACAACTCAGCGAAGCCCGGGCGGGAAGGTTTCCGTTGCTGCAATTCAGCGAAACCTTCACCCGCAGCAACAACCCGGTTTTCGTCTTCGGTTCGCTCCTGGAACAAAGCCGGTTTGCCCCCCAGAACTTTGACATCGGCTTGTTAAACAGCCCGGAGCCGGTCAACAACTTCCGCACGGCGATTACAGTCCGGCTGCCGCTTTTTGACCAGCTCGAAACCGGCACCAGGATTGACCAAGCCATCATCGGACAGGAACAGGCCGACCTGCAAAAAGAAATGATCAAACAACAGGTGCGCTTTGAAGTCCTTAGGTCGTATTACGGCATTCTCATCGCTCAGGCAAGAAAAGAGGTCGCCGAGGAAGCTGTCCGCATGGCCGAGGCGGATGTGAAGCGAATCCGCGATTTGTTTACAACGGGGTTGGTCGTGCGAGCAGACCTGCTGGCGGCGGAGGTTCAGGCTGCTGAGTTCCGGCAGCAACGGGTCCAGGCCGCGGGTGAAGTAATTACAGCCTTGGCCTTACTGGATGCATCCCTCGGCCTTCCGGCTCAAGCCTCGACGAAGGTGTCCGGCCAGCTTGGAGAGAAGGTCTTTGATGTTTCCGAGCCGGACGAATTGACCCGCCTGGCCCTCCTCCATCGGCCGGATTACCTCCGGGCAAGCTATACGGTGCGCTCGACCGAGAAGCGCATCCGCGGAGCTTGGGGGCAGTACCTGCCGAAAGTCGACCTGTTTTCCACCTACGGGGCCAGTGGAAGAGATTTGACCAGCGGCAGCGCGGATTACGCTTTAGGGGCCGGCCTTACTTACAACCTCTTTGACCCCGGCCGGAGCGCCAGGCTCGACCAGGCGCGGGCCGCCCATGCTCTGGCCGGAGTCGAGCAGGAACACCTGGCCAACCGGATCCGTTTGGAGATCGTCCAGGCCCATCAGCAGTTTGTCTCTGCCCGGGAACGGCTGGTCTTGGCCATGCAAGCGGTCGGTCAGGCGCAGGAAGTTCTGCGGATCGTCCAGGACCGGTATCGCGAAGGATTGACGATCATCACCGAAGTCCTCAGGGCGGAAACTGCTTTTGTGCGCTCGCGCCTGAATTTGCTGGCAGCCCGGTATGATTACTATATAGGGTACGCGCTGATCCTGCTGGCCAGCGGCCGATTGACAGATGTCCGGCCGTTTGTTTCCTGATTCGGTTACAACCCAAAGAAAAACCCGTTGGGGAGGAGATAAGCGCAGAGTTTCAGGGTTGAATAGAGGGCGTCCATGAGAACAAAATTTATCCTGATCCTGGCGGTCTGGCTTGTAGGGCTTTGGGCCGGCTGTGGAATGAAGAAAGAAGAGGACCCGCCGGCCAAAATTCCAACCGTTCACGGCGTGAAGGTGGAGATCGTGAAATCTTTCCCCGTGGAGGAGGTCTATGAAGCGGTCGGAACCATCCGCTCAAAAACCACCAGCGTTCTTTCCTCGCGGATTATGGGGTCCATCCTGGCCGTCCATGTCCGCGAAGGAGACCGGGTGCAGGCCGGTCAATTGCTGGTAGAAATCGATGACCGCGAGGCGGCCGTCCAACTGCGCAAGGCCCAGGCCGGGTTGCGCGAGACCCAGGATATGCTGGAAGAAGTGGAGCGGAATATCCGGGCTGCGGAAGCGGCCAAGTCGGGAGCCGAGGCCAAGCAGACACTGGCCGCGTCCACCTTCAACCGTTACCAGGCCCTTTTCGAACGGCAGTCGGTTAGCCCGCAGGAATTTGAGGAAATTCAAGCCAGGCAGCGGAGTGCTTCAGCCGAGGCGCAACGGGCGAAGGAGGTGCTCCATTCGCTCCTGGCCCGCAAGGAGCAGGTTCGGAGCAGGATTGAGCACGCCAGGGCCGAAATCGCCAACGCCCAGATTCGCAGCGGGTACGCCCGGATCCTGTCCCCGGGGCAAGGATTGATAACGGCCAAACAGGCCGAAGTGGGAATTCTGGCCTCCCCGGGAGCGCCGCTGCTCACCGTGGAAGATGACGTCCATTACCGCCTGGAAGTGGCGGTGGAGGAATCGAAGATAGGAAAAATCCGTCAGGGAGGACCCGTCCGGGTGCGGATCGATGCCCTGGGGCAGGGGGAATGGACGGGTCGAGTGGCTGAGATCGTGCCGGTAGCAGACCCGGCCAGCCGGAGTTTGATCGTGAAGATCGATCTCCCGCAGAACGAGGGAAAACCGGGGAGCCGGCAGGTTTTTCGCTCCGGCTTTTTTGGAAAGGCGCTTTTTGGCATCGGGCCAAGACAGGCGTTGACCATCCCTGAAAAAGCAGTGATCCAGCGGGGAGAACTCCAGGAAGTTTACGTGGTGGACCAAACGAATATCGTCCAACTCAGGTTGGTTAAGACCGGCAAGCTGTTTGGCGATCGGGTGGAAGTCTTAGCCGGGATCCGGGATGGGGAGCGGATTATTGGGGAAGGGGTGGAAAGGGTAAGCGAGGGAAGCAGGGTTGAATAGGGAGTCCCGGCCTTTGGGGAGGGTCTTGAAAAGAGAACGCTATGGGCTGGCCGGAAGACTGGCCCAGTCTTTCATCGATTCCAAACTGACGCCGTTAATCGTTGCCGCCTCGATTCTGTTGGGGATGGGCGCTGTGCTTTTGCTCCCAAGGGAAGAAGAGCCGCAGATCGTGGTGCCGATGATCGATATTTTTGTCCAGATGCCCGGGGCGTCGGCAAGGGAAGTTGAAGAACGGGTGACCAAACCCATGGAGAAGCTCCTGTGGGAAATTCCGGGGGTCGAGTACATCTATTCCACTTCAGCCACCGGCCAGGCCCTGGCCATTGTCCGGTTTTACGTCGGGGAGGATGAAGAAAAATCCATCGTCCGGCTCAACCAGAAAATGTTCGCGAATTTTGACCTGATTCCGCCGGGCGCCAGTCCGCCATTGATCAAGCCGCGCTCGATTGACGATGTTCCCATCCTGGCCCTCACTCTTTGGAGCGAGCGCTACAGCCCTTTCCTGCTGCGGCGCATCGCCGCCCAGCTCCACGATCAGATCAAAGAAATTCGCGATGTCTCCGAGGTGAAAATCATCGGCGGCCAGCGGCGGCAGATTCGGGTCGTCCTCGACGATACCCGGATGGCCGCGCGCCACCTGGCCCCGGCGGCCATCATTCCGCTGCTGGAGCAGGCCAACCGGCAGTTGCCCTCGGGTAGCTTTTCTTCCGGCAACCGGGAGTTTCTGGTCGAGACCGGCGGATTCTTGACCACCCCCGAAGAAGTCGGCCGGGTGGTCGTGGGCGTATTCCACCACCAGCCGGTTTACCTGCAGGACATCGCCCGGATCGAAGATGGCCCCGAAGAGCCGGCTGATTACGTGCTCTTTGGAAGCGGGCCGGCGGCTTATTCCAAAAAAGTCAATCCGCAATCGCCCGGGGTAAAGAACGCGGTAACCCTTTCCATCGCCAAACGGAAAGGAACCAATGCCATTGCCATCGCCGACCGGGTCAACCAAAAGATCGATTTACTCAAAGGGAGGCTGATCCCCCGGGATGTCCAGGTTACGGTCACGCGCAACTACGGGGAGACGGCGAAGGAGAAGTCCAACGAGCTTCTCTGGCATATGCTGATCGCTATCTTCTCGGTCTCTTTCCTGATCTGGGCGACGATTGGCTTCCGGGAGGCCGGGATCGTGGCCATCGCCATCCCTGTCACGCTCTCCCTAACCCTTACGGTTTTTTATCTATACGGCTATACTCTGAACCGCATCACCCTCTTCGCTCTAATATTCTCCATCGGGATTCTGGTTGACGACGCCATTGTCGTCGTGGAAAACATCATCCGCCATTATCGACTTCCGGAAAACCATGGACGGCCGATTTTAGAAATTGCCTGCGAGGCGGTCGATGAAGTGGGCAACCCCACCATCCTGGCGACTTTGGCCGTGATTGCGGCCATTGTCCCCATGGCTTTTGTCCGCGGGCTGATGGGTCCTTACATGCGACCGATCCCGGTGGGGGCTTCGGCGGCGATGTTGTTCTCCCTCTTGGTTGCCTTCCTGGTAACCCCCTGGGCCAGCCGGCGCCTCCTCAAGCGGGATGGAGATGCGGTTCAAGCCGGGGAAAGCTGGCCAACCCGGCTTTACCGCCGGGTCATGACCCCGCTGATTCACAATCCCTGGCTGCGGTACGGATTCCTCCTCATGGTTATTCTTTTGCTCCTGGCGGCCCTCTCCCTTTTGGCCTTTAAATGGGTCCGGGTGAAAATGCTGCCCTTTGACAACAAGAGTGAATTTCAGGTGATCATCGACATGCCCGAAGGGTCGACCCTCGAAGATACGGCCGCCTTGACCCGGGAGATCGGCAGCGCCATCCGCACCGTTCCTGAAGTTACTCATTATCAGATGTACATCGGGACAGCCGCCCCCTTTAATTTTAGCGGCCTGGTCCGCCATTATTTTCTCAGGCGCGGTCCCAACGTGGCCGACATTCAGGTCAACCTTGTGGGGAAGGGCGAGCGCAAGGCCCAGAGCCACGAAATCGCCAAACGGGTGCGCCCCATGATCCAACCGATTGCCGCCCGCTTCGATGCCCGCCTAAAAGTCGCCGAAGTTCCGCCTGGCCCGCCGGTCCTGCAGACGCTGGTGGCCGAAATTTACGGGCCCGACTATAATCGCCAGATCCAACTTGCCCGCCAGGTCCAGGACATCTTCCAGAAGACCGAAGGAGTCGTGGACGTGGACTGGTATGTCGAGGAGGATCAACCCAAATACCGGTTTGTCGTGGACAAGGAGAAAGCGGCCCTGAATGGGGTGTCGGCGGAACAGGTGGCCGCCACCCTTCGCCTCTCGCTAACGGGCCTGGACGTCGGCCTGCTCCACCAGGAGCAGGAGAAAGAAGACGTGGCCATCCAGCTCCGGCTGCCCCGGGAAAAGCGTTCAAGCGTAGAGGACCTGAAAAGGATCAAGGTTCTGGGACAGCGCGGGAATCTCGTACCCCTTGGGGAACTGGTCCGGGTGGAGCGGCAGGTCTCCGAAAAAAGCATCTACCACAAAAACTTGATGCCCGTGGTTTACGTAACCGCCGACGTTGCCGGGCGGGAGGAAAGCCCGGTCTACGCCGTCCTGAAAATCAACCAGGCTCTTGACCAGATGCCTTTGCCCGAGGGCTACCGGCTGGAGCGGTATGTGGCCCGTCAACCCTTCATCGCCGACAAATTCGCCATGAAATGGGACGGCGAGTGGCATGTCACCTACGAGGTTTTCCGCGACCTCGGACTGGCTTTTGCCGCCGTCCTCGTTCTGATCTATATCCTCGTGGTCGGTTGGTTTCAATCCTTCAAAACCCCGGTGGCCATCATGGCGGCGATTCCCTTCTCCCTGGTGGGCATCCTGCCGGCCCATGGCCTCATGGGCGCTTTCTTCACGGCGACTTCCATGATCGGTTTCATCGCCGGCGCCGGGATCGTCGTGCGCAATTCGATTATCCTGGTGGACTTTATCGAGCTGAGGTTAAAGCAGGGCATGAATTTGGCGGATGCCGTTGTGGACGCCGGTGCCGTCCGTTTCCGGCCGATGATGCTGACGGCCGCTGCGGTGATCGTCGGCTCGTCCGTGATCCTGTTTGACCCCATCTTTCAAGGCCTGGCCATCTCCCTCATGGCCGGAGAGGTGGCCTCGCTTTTATTGTCGCGGATGACCGTTCCGGTCCTCTACTATTTGAGCGAGCGCCGTAAGTATGAAAAACAACGGCATGAGGAATGAGTGCTGAGGACTGAGTCATGAAGTCAGAAGGCCCTTTTAGAAAGGGGAAAGATCCCACCCGAAGAACCTTAAGTCATTAAAAGGATCTTCCGATATAATAAAAGTAAGCAAAATCCTGAATGAGGAGGACGAATGGAATCCCCGAAAGGATTTTCCGACCGGGTGGAAAAGTGGCTTTCCTGGGTTCCGGGAATTGGCACTTACCTGGACCGCGAACGCCGGCGGGAGACGGATAAAAAAATTCGCGAACATCTGGCTTCCCGGCTTCAAGAGGCCCGATCCCTGCTAAAACGCCTGACCGTCAATTTCAGCCAGAAAGGCCAATTGGATCCTTTAGTGGACGTAGACCGCCTCTCGGCCCACCTTCAGCAGTTAGCCGACACGATCCGTTATGCCAGCTATGGATACGGTGGAATCTTCGACCCGGAAAAAATCCGGGAGAAAGAGCTGGATCGGCTTTACTCCTTTGACCTTTCCCTGCGCGATGACCTGCAAGGGGTTCAACGACAGGTGGAAGGCATGGTCCGGGAAACGGGACCGGAGACTTTGACCAAAAAGATCCAGGAGGCGGAATATCTTCTGGATGCCTTCGAGGAGAAATTCCGCCAGCGCAATGATTTTATGAATCGGCCAGCCTGATCAATCCTGAGAGGAGCAGCGGATGAGCCAGTTTTTGGAAGTGATCGAATGGTTCGATGAGAGCGGCCGGGAGATGGTCCACCGGATCCCCGAGTCCGGATCCGCCGAGATCAAATTTGGGGCGCAGTTGGTCGTCAGGGAAAATCAGGCCGCGGTTTTTTTCCGCGACGGCAAGGGCTACGATGTCATCGGCCCCGGCCGGCACACCCTTTCCACCCCGAACCTTCCCATCCTGACCAAGGTCCTCAGCCTGCCCTTCGGCTTCAAGAGCCCTTTCCGGGTGGAGATTCTCTTTACTAACCTGAAAGTTTTTACCCATCTGAAATGGGGGACGCAAGAGCCGGTGGCTTTCAAAGACCAGGAACTGGGTGTAGTCCGGCTTAGGGCCTTTGGCAATTACACCCTGCGCGTCATGCAGCCGCTTCTATTCATCAACACGCTGATCGGCACCCAGGGGGTATTTACTACCGAAGAAATCTCCGGTTATCTGCGGGATGTGATCGTCTCGCGGTTGAACGACCTGCTGGGCGAGGCCCTGAAAAGCATTTTTAATCTGCCCCGACAGTACAGCGAGCTCGGGGTGGCCCTGAAAGCCCTGGTGGGGCAGGACTTCCAGAAGTATGGCCTGGAACTCGTGGACCTCTTTATCAACAACATCACCCCTCCGGATGAAGTCCAACGGATGATCGATGAACGGAGCGGCATGCAGGCCGTGGGCGATCTCGATTCTTTCCTGAAATTCAAGGCCGCCAAGGCCCTGGGGGACGCGGCCAAAGCCGAAGGGGGAGCAGCCGGGGCCACCGCCGCCTCGGGGATGGGGCTGGGAGTCGGGGCCGGCATGGGCATGATGCTCCCGGGCATCCTGATGAAGAGTATGGAAGAAGGAAGCAAAACAGCCCCCAGCCGGAAAAAACTCGCATGCCCCAAGTGTTTTGCCAAAATGCCGTTCGAAGCCCGTTTCTGTCCTTCCTGCGGCCACCAGATCCTCAAGCTCAACAAATGCCTGAAGTGCGGCAAAGATCTCCCGCTGGAAGCCAATTTCTGCATGGTCTGCGGCGCCAAGGTGGAGAAAATAGAAACCCCCTGCCCCAAGTGTGGAACGAAGGCTCTGCCGGGGGCCGTGTTCTGCAACCAGTGCGGGGAAAAAATTCAAACCCAATAGGACGCAGATTTTCGCAGATC
>CAZIDC010000131.1:0-7901 GCA_964537885.1 uncultured Syntrophaceae bacterium
ATCAGGTAATTTATCAGATCCTGGGCGAAGGAAGGATCCAGAGCGTTCTAAATGAAAGGAGATTCCCATGGCCTTAAAGACTCGCGCTGATTATCTCGCTTCTCTTAAAAAACTCCGTCCCAATATTTTTAAATTCGGTGAAAGAATTGAAGATGTAACCTCTCATCCGGCGACCCGCCGGGTCGTGGAAAGCCATGCCCGGGCGTACGATGCCGCCCATGACTCGGTTCTTTCCTCCCTCTTTACCACCACATCGTCCCTAACGGGGGAGAAGATCCATCGCCACAATTCCCTGATGCGTTCTTTAGAAGAGGTGATCTGCAATTCCAAGTTCAAGCGGGAAATGTACCGAGTCACCGGGACCTGCACCGGGGCTCTTTGCGCCGGCTGGAATGGCCTGAATACCATGTGGGCCATCACCCACGAAATCGACGGCGCCCTGGGGACGGACTATCACCCACGTTTAAAAAAATGGGCCCTGATGGCTGAAAAGGAAGGATGGACCGTAGCCGGGGCATTGACCGATGCCAAGGGCAACCGCAACCTGAAAGCTTCGCAACAGCCCGACCCGGATTCCAATCTAAGGATTGCTGAAATAAAGGAAGAGGGTATCGTCCTTCGAGGAGCGAAACTGATGATCTGCGGTGTGGCCGCCAGCAATGAAATCTTCCTCCTGCCCGGAACCGCCTACGGGGAGGCGGAGAAGGATTTTGCCGTGGCCTGCGCGATTCCGAGGGATGCCGAAGGACTGACCATCGTCGAGACCAGGCGGCCCAGCGACACCCGGGAACAGGAAGAGGGCTTTGACATTCCAACGGAAACCGGAATTACCCAGGCCTATTTGATCTTCGAGGATGTCTTCGTGCCGCAAGAACGGGTATTTCTCTGCAAGGAATTTGCTTATGCCGGCAAGATCATCCAGTACTTCACCGCCATTTACCGGGCTTGCATCGGGGCCTGTGTGGCCGGGCAGGGAGACGTCATGATTGGAGCGGGAATCCTTATGGCCCGGGCCAACGGGCTTTCCGCCCGCACCTTCTCCCCCAAATTCGTCGAAATGGCCGTCAACAACGAGACGACCTTTACCATGGGCGTCGGATCCATCGCGCTGGGAAGCCGCCACCCTTCGGGGATATGGGTTCCCGATTTCCTGACTGCCCATGCCAACAAAGTCCATGTGGCCACCCTGCCCTATGAGACCAAGCGGATCTGCCAGGAAATCGGCGGGGGGATTGTGGAAACCGGATGCTTTCCTTCTTACCGCGATTTTACGGACCCAAAGTATGGGAAGCTGGTCCAGAAATATATCAAGGCCGGATCATGCAGCCCCGAAGCCCGCGCGCGGGCAGCCCGATTGACCGAATGGCTGACCCTCGGGGCCGGAGTGCCCGGGTGCATGCACGGTGGGGGATCTCCCGACGGGGCCCGGCTTGTGGTTCGGTCCCTTACTCCTATGGAAAAGTATGCCGAGATGGCCAGGAAATTAGCGGGGATCGTCGAAGAAATTCCCGAGCCGGGAAAATGAATAAAAAGGCATGGGACGCAGATAAACGCGGATTTTCAGGATTTTTAACATAAAAAAGCCTTTTCGGCGTTGATCTGCGAAAATCTGCGTCCTAATAAAAAAAAGGGGGTGAGTTGGATGGCGAACAAAGTGGGTCAGGTTTATCTCTGCGAGATCTGCGGGAACAAAGTTCAAATGCTGGTGGCCGGAAAAGGAGAGCTCGTTTGCTGCGGCCAGCCCATGAAGCTGGTCGAGGAAAAGTAAAAACAAAGAAATATTTTGGACGCAGATTCACCCTGTTAGATGTTCACTATCTAACAGGGTAAACGCAGATTACCCAAAATTAAAACGCTCTGCGCATAGCGCTAAGCGCTTAGCGTAATTCTGCGGAAATCTGCGTCCCAACATTTTTTGAGGAAAGGGCCATGAGAATGATGACCGCTGAAGAATACAAGGCCAGCGTTCAGAAAATGAAAGTGAACGCCTACCTGAATGGAAGGAAAGTTGAAAATCTTAATGCGAACCCGGTGACTCGGTCGGTGGTAGAGGCTACGGCCAAAATTTACGAATTGGCCGCCAACCCCGGCCACGAAGGCGTCATGACCGCCAGCTCCCATCTCGGCGGCGGGAAGATCAACCGCAACCTGCACGTGAATTGCTCCACGGCTGATCTGGAGCGGCGGGCGGACATGGCCTTGCTTACCTCCCAGATCCTGGGCACCTGCAATTACCGCTGTGTAGGCTGCGACGCCCTAAATGCCCTGGCCAGCGTGACCTTCGAGGTTGACCGGGCCAAAGGGACGGAGTACAGCCGGCGCTTCAACGCTTTTCTGCAAAAAGCCCAGGAGAAAGACCTGGCGGTAAGCGGTGCGGTCACCGACGCCAAGGGCGACCGGGCCAAGCGGGTTCTCGAAGGCGACCCCGATATGTATGTCCACATTGTGAAGAAAAGCCCAGACGGCATCGTCATCCGCGGAGCCAAGATGCACCAGAGCGGCGCATTTGCCGCCCACGAGACGGTTGTGATTCCGGGAGGGGCTTTGCGCAAGGGGGAGGAAGACTATGCCGTGGCCTTCGCCGTTCCCAACAGCGCGCCGGGGATTACCTACATCCTGCAGTACAATCCGCTTTCGGCCGAGAGGGAGCAGGCCGAGGACATCTTCCAGTTAGGAAACCCCCAGTTCGGCCAGCGGGAAACCTGCCTGATGGTTTTTGATGACGTATTCATTCCCGCAGAAAAGGTTTTTATGTGCGGGGAAGTGGATTTTGCCGGCCAGCTCATCCAGCGTTTTGCCAAGACGCACCGGATGAACTGCGGGGGGGCCTGCAAAGTAGGATTCGCCGACATAATCATTGGCGCCGCCCAGTTGGCGGCGGAATACGCCGGCACGGCTAAGGCGCCCCATATCCGGGAAGCCATCACCAACATGGTGCGTATTTCCGAGGCTTCGCATGCTTGCGCGATTGCCGCCGCTGTGAAAGGAAAAGAAGAACCTCCGGGATCCGGCGTGTACATGCCTGATGATCTCTTTGGCAATGTGGCCAAGATCTCCACGGCCCATGGATTCTGGCAGATTATGGCCCTCGCCGGGGACATCGCCGGGGGCCTGGTTGTTACCATGCCTTCTTTCAAGGAGTTAAAAAACCCATCCACCCAGGGGTATGTGGAGAAGTATCTGAAAGCTGCCGTGCCCGCGGAGAAGCGGATGCGCATTACCAAAGTCCTGCAAAACTGGACCGCCGGTCTTCATGGGCCCGGGACGTGGCATGGAGCCGGATCGACCCAGGCCCAGATGATCTCCCTGAACCGGGCCGCCAATTTAGAGGAGAAAAAGGCCATAGCCAAAAAAATCGCCGGGATTGAAGATTGATGGTCTCGGACGTAGAAGAGTGGGGGCGATGGCGCTGAAAAATGCCAGCGAGATAAAAAAGAAAGAGAAAAAATGGCAGGCTGAGAATCTGCGGGAGCAGCTCCTAAAGATGGGGGAGCGCAAAGAGAAGTTCGAGACGGATTCCGGCATCCCCGTGAAATCCCTGTACACCCCCCTGGACTTAGCCGAGAGCAATTATTTAACCTCCCTCGGCTTCCCCGGTGAATTTCCCTTCACCCGCGGCGTCGACCCCAACATGTACCGGAGCCAGATCTACCGGATGGCCCAATTTACAGGGTTCGCCACCCCTGCCGAGACCAATCAACTGTACAGGCGCCTGCTGGCCCAGGGGATGACCAGCCTGTACATGGCCTGCGACCTTCCCTGTCAACTGGGGTATGACTCCGACGACCCCCGGGCGGAGGGTGAAGTAGGCAAGTGCGGGGTGGCCATCAATTCCCTGCTGGACATGGAGACCATCCTCTCCGGCATCGATCTCAACAAGACGAGGATCACCATCGTAGCCAACGCCAACGCCGCCGTGATCCTGGCCATGCTGGATGTCGTGGCCGAGAGGCAGGGCGTAGACAAGACCAAGATTACCGGATTCCTCCAGAACGACGTCCTGAAGGAATTCTTCTCCCGCAACACCTACATTTTCCCCATCGACCCGTCCCTGCGGCTGCACTCTGACACGATCGTCTTCTGCAAAGAGAACCTGCCCAATTTTCATCCCTTCAACCCCATCTCCTACCAGATCCGCGAGGCCGGCGCCAATGCCGTGCAGGAGGCAGCCTTTACCCTGGCGGATGCCGCTACCTACGTGGGGAACGCGGCGAAGCGGGGGATCCCGGTGGACGACCTGGGCCCTCTCTTTTTTACGATCATCGTCAACCACCGCGACTTTTTCGAAGAGATCGCCAAAATCCGGGCGATGCGCCGGATCTGGGCACGGCTTATGACGGAGAAGTTCGGGGCCAAAAAGAAAGAGGCCTGCGCCCTCCGGTTCCATGCCTCCCAGGGAGCTGTGGGCTTGAACCTGAGGCGGTCGCTCCCCGAAGCGAATATTGTCCGCTGCACCCTGGCAGGGTTCGCCGGGGTCCTTTCCGGGGCGCAGAGCGTCGGCACCCGGACCATGGATGAAGCTTATGGCATCCCCAGCGCCAAGGCCAGCCTGATTTCCCTTAGGGCCCTGCAGATCATCGCCGAAGAGACCGGGGTAACCCAAACCGTAGACCCGCTGGCCGGCTCCTATTTCGTGGAGTGGCTGACCGACGAGGTAGAGAAGAGAATCAATCAGTACCTGGCCAAGATCGATGCCCTGGGAGGGATGGTAAGCGCCATCAAGAAAGGTTATGTCCAGAATGAAATCGCCCAGTCCTCCTTTGCCTACGAAATGGACCTGGAAGAAAAGAGAAAGATCATCGTGGGCATGAACCTGCATATCGACCCGGTGGAGGAGTATGAAGAACACGTTTACTATCAGCTGGACCCGGCCTTGCAGCAGGATCAGATCAGGAAGCTTAAGGAATTCAAGAGCCGGAGGGATTCCGCCAAACTGGCCGCATCTCTGGCGGCCATCCGGGAGACCGCGGCCAAACCGGAAGGCAACGAGAACAACCTGATGGTGCCCATCAAGGAGGCCGTGAAAAACTATGCCACCATCGGGGAAATTTTTCGAACGCTGAAAGAGGTCTTCGGCGAACACCGGCAGGGGTAGGCCCGGTAGACGACAGGATGTAATACCGACCTTAGCGGGGAGAGAAATGATGATGAACCACCCGATCCGGATTCTCATCGCTAAACCCGGCCTGGACAGCCATGACCGGGGGGCGAAAGTCATCGCCCGCGCCTTGCGGGAGGCCGGGATGGAAGTCATCTATACCGGGATCCGGAGGACGCCGGAGGAGATTGTCCAAGCCGCGATCGAAGAGGATGTGCACCTGATCGGCTTGAGCATCCTCGCGGGCGCCCACATGCAGCTAACGGGCAGGGTCCTGGAACTGCTGCAGAAAAATAAAGTCGACGACATAAAAGTTGTCCTGGGCGGCCCCATCCCTCCCAAAGACGGCGAGCAACTGAAGCAAATGGGCGTCGCCGAGGTCTTTACCCCGGGGATGAGGATCAAGGAGATCGCGGGCAGGATTTATGAATTGATGGGTAGATCATAGTTCCTGCCGGGTATTCGCGGGCGACGGAGGGTGAAGGGCAGTGGAAGCTTATACCAAAAAATTGGCCGATTTTTGCGCCGGTTTGCGATACGAAGACATTCCCCAGTGGGTGGTGTCCAAGATAAAGTGGTGCATCCTGGACAACCTGGGGATTATCCTGGGGGCTACGCGGACGCGTTTTGGACAGGCCATCCTAAGATACACCCAGCTGCTGGGGGACCAAGAGCAGGCCACCGTTCTCGGGTTCGGTCTGAAAACGTCCGCCAGGAGCGCGGCCTTTGCCAACGGTTCCCTGTCGGAAACTTTGGAATACCAGGACGGCTACACCAAGGGAGGGTACCACCCCTGCTGCGGCACGATCTCCGCTTCCCTGGCGACGGCGGAGTGGCGGCAGGGCACCGGCCGGGATTTGATCGCCGCGGTCACGGCCGGATACGAGGTGGGCAACCGGGTCGCGGAAGCAATCTTCCCTTCCCACCTTTCCCGGGGGTTCCAGCCTACCGGGACCGCGGGGGCCGTGGGAGCGGCGGCGGCGGCCTCCGCCATCCTCAAGCTGGACAGGGAACAGACCGGCAACGCTCTGGGCATCGCCGGGTTTATCCTGCCGATTTCGACAGGGGACAACCTCTGGGGCGGATACACGATCAAGCCGGTCCATGGCGGAGCCGCAGCTAAGGCCGGGATCGAGTCGGCCCTGCTAGCCGGCCAGGGGCTGAATGCCGCCCCGCTGGAGGGCGATCCCAAAATCGGCAAAGGATTTTTGCGGATCGTCAGCGACCAGCCGAAATGGGAAAAGATTACGGAGGGGCTGGGGACGTTCTCCACCATAGCCGAACTTTACTTCAAGCCTTTTGCCCTCTGCCGAGTCATCCATGCCCCGGTGCAAGTGGCCATCGACCTGAGAAGCCGGTACGGGCTGAAGCCTGAGGATATCCGGGAAGTTGTTGTCCGGACGTACGATTTCGCCGCCGAGGTTCCCGGTCAGACCCGGACCAGCCCGGAGAGCGACCCTACCCTTTGCCAGTTCAGCCTCCCCTACGGCGTGGCCGCAGCCTTGATATACGGCGAGGTAGGGCTGGAGCAGATGATGGGCAAAGCCACGCGGGACCCCTGGATCCACGACTTGGCCGGCAGGGTGCAAGTGATCCATGACCCGGAAATGGACAGGTTGAGGCCCGCCCTGCGCCCGGCCTCCGTACAAGTCACTTTTCAGGATGGCCGCAAGGTGAGCGGGCGGGTTGATTTCCCCAGGGGAGATGCGCGCAACCCCCTTACCGAGGAAGAGCTGCTGACCAAGTTTTCCAGCCTGGCCAGGGATGTGGTAGGGGAGGAAAAGGTCAGAAAGATCCAAGAGGCCGTCTTCGGGCTGGAGAAGATTGGCGCAGTCGAGGACTTCGTCCGGCTTCTGAAATAGAGTTCTTTCCCATATATTCTCGTGGGGTGGGAGGGAAGATAAGGGGTTTATCTGCGTGAACCTGCGAAAATCTGCGTCCCATCTAATTTAACAGGGGGTCATCGTGGATCAAGAAGAATTAAAAGAGCTGGGCATGTCCAACCTGGATAAAGTCCTCCGGGCCCTGGACAAGGGGGACATCGAAGAGGCCCGGAAGTGCGCCCAGGGGATGGAACAAGAGGCCAAGCACGCCCATGACCTGATGGTGGATTTCGTCTGGGTGCTCTTGACTTATATCGGCAAACGCTATGGGGATGACGAGGTGGTGAAGGCCATGCGGTCCCGGCACGCGGGCCAGCCGCAGGTCGCGGAAAGGATGCTGGGGATGATTCCGGAAGACGCCGTCCGCTTCAAAACCATGATCCACCGGGCCCATCACTCCCGGATGACCCTGACGGAGGAAGAGGATCGTTTTGTGCTCAAGCTCGATCCTTGCAACACGGGCGGCCGCATGCTGCGCCAGGGGCTCGACCAGCCTCCCATGAACCTGGGAAAGTTTCGCAAGAAACTGCCCGAGTCCTGGGATCAGACGGACGTTTCCTACTATTGCGGGCATTGCGCCATGCACTCCATCATGGGGGTAGAAAAAGGAGCGCCACACCCGACCTGGATCTATGACCGCCCCAAAAATTCCCAGGGGCCGTGCTATCAGTATTGCTACAAAAGGACCCAAGATGTTCCGGAAAAATATTTCAGCGAGCTGGGATTGAAAAAACCCAAAGATTAATATGGGGGGATCGGCCAACAAAAGCGCTCTTAGCCACGGACGAGGGAATTTCGCTATCCCTCGGGGGCCCCTGCGTTCGGCCGCAGGGAAACAGGCTATGGGCTCAATGTTTTTGTATCAGTTTAGTGGTTTGAAAAAGTGGTTTGACCGCCTTTGTTGAGGCCCGGGGGTCTGG
>CAZIDC010000132.1:0-2316 GCA_964537885.1 uncultured Syntrophaceae bacterium
ATAAAAAATTTGATCCCGATTCCTTTTCATGATAATGGTTAGCAAGGTAAGGTTTATGGAGTATAGAAAGGAGCAAACCATGGCTTTCCAATTGGGAAAACGGCGAGGAACCTTTATTGACATTTCGCAGGATCTGCCTCAAAAACAAACTCCCTCGGACGAGATAAAAGATTTCGAAGCGCTTGACCTGATCTACCGGTCCTTATGCGCGCTGCTTTACAATTATGTTCCCACTTCCGGGCATCCAGGGGGGTCGATTTCCTCCGGGCGGCTGGTCGCGTCCATCCTTTTTAACGCCATGGACTATGATGTATCCAATCCCGACCGGGAGGACGCTGACCTCATTTCCTACGCGGCCGGCCACAAGGCTCTCGGTCTTTATGCCATGTGGGCTTTGCGCAACGAGATCATGAAGATGGGAGCTCCCGAACTTCTGCCCCGCGATGAACGGTATCAGCTTCGCCTGGAAGACCTGCTGGGTTTCCGCCGCAATCCGATCACCAAAACTCCGCTCTTTTTGAAATTCAAAGCCAAAGCGCTCGACGGCCACCCAACGCCGGCCACCCCCTTCCTCCGCCTCTCGACTGGCGCGTCGGGCGTGGGCCTGGCCACCTCGATCGGGCTCGCCTTCGGGGCCATGGACTATTATGGAAACAATGGGCCCCGGGTCCATATTATTGAAGGGGAAGGGGGAATGACCCCGGGGCGCGTCAGCGAAGCCTTGGCCACAGCGGGCACGGCTTCCTTGAAAAATGCTTTTCTTCATGTGGACTGGAATCAGGCTTCAATCGACTCCAACCACGTCTGCCGGGACGGCGACTTGCCGGGAGATTATGTCCAGTGGAATCCGGTTGAATTTGCCTACCTGCATGACTGGAACGTCATCCTGGTTCCCGAAGGCCGGAATTTTGAACAGATCTTTGCGGCCCAACAGTTAGCCTTAAAGATGGCCAACAGCCAGCCAACGGCAATCGTGTACCGAACGATGAAAGGCTGGCAGTATGGAATCGAGGGAAAGGCTTCCCACGGCGCGGGACATAGCCTTTGCGGCGAGGGTTTTTATCGGGCGCTAAAACCGTTTCTCGATGTTGCCGGAGGCGCCCTTCCCCGCTGCGAAGCGGCCAATCAACGATGCCAGGCCGGCAAGGATAAAGAAGTCCTTGAAGAGTGTTTCTGGGAAGCCCTGCTGACCCTGCGGGCCGCTCTAAAAATAGAACGTCCGGCGGTGAATGCCTTAGCCCGGAAGCTCAGCGATGCCCGCGAGCGCCTCAACCGCCTGGACCGCAAACCCCGCGTCAATGGACCGAATATCAAATCCATATTCGACACAGCCAGCCGGACCCTGGGCGCCATCCCGGAGGAGCTAACCCTGGCTCCCGGGAAGACGACGACGCTGCGCGGAGAATTGGGCCGGGTGCTTCATTATTACAATCAAAAGAGCGGAGGTGCGATCTTGGCCGCGGCGGCTGACCTGCTTGGATCGACAAGCGTCAATATCATCGGGCAGGGCTTCCCGGAAGGGTACTACAACGGAAATACCAATCCCGGCGCAAGACTCCTTTCCATCGGGGGCATCTGTGAGGACGCCATGGCGGGGATTCTCGCCGGCCTTTCCACTTACGGGCGCCATATCGGGGTCGGCTCATCGTACAGTGCCTTTGTCGTTCCCCTCGGGCACATTGCCGCCCGCCTGCACGCCATCGGCAGTCAGGCTAAGCAGGCAATTTTCCGGGAGCCCTACCGGCCGATGATTTTGATCTGTGCCCATGCCGGGCTCAAAACCGGTGAAGACGGGCCTACGCACGCCGATCCGCAAGCCCTACAGCTTTTCCAGGGAAACTTTCCCCGGGGAACAATGATCACTCTTACCCCCTGGGATCCGCAGGAAATCTGGGTTCTCCTGACCGCCGCCCTAACCAAACGGCCGGCAGTCATTGCGCCGTTTGTCACCCGGCCGAATGAAAAGGTAATCGACCGCAAGGCTCTAAGACTGGCCCCGGCCACGGAAGCAGCCTCGGGGGTCTATCTGCTTAGAAAGGCCGCAAAAGAAAATAAAGGCGCAGTCGTTCTTCAGGGGAGTGAGGTTGCCTATGCCTTCATCGAAGAAGTATTGCCGCGAATGAAACAAGAAGGCATTGACCTTGATGTCTATTACGTGGCGAGCGCCGACCTTTTCGACCTTTTGCCGCGGTTAGAGCAGGAGCGAATATTTCCGGAGGAAAAGGCCCAGGAGGCCATGGGCATTACGGGGTTTACTCTGCCGACCATGGATCGTTGGATCCGCTCCGAATTTGGCCGCCGGATGACCCTGCATCC
>CAZIDC010000132.1:2416-6236 GCA_964537885.1 uncultured Syntrophaceae bacterium
GCCATGGCCGCAATCCGGGCCAAGGAAGTGGCCCCGGCGCAGAAAGTCGTTATCTTTGAAAAAGGCCATATCCTTTACAGCGGTTGTATCGCCCGCGGGATGGATGCTTTGAACATCGTGGCCGTCCCGGGAATGACCACGCCGGAGCTTTATGTTGAGTCCAACAACTTAGCTTGCGAAGGCATCATGGATGAGCCGGTCAACTACCGCATGGCCGACCGCAGCTACCCGCTCATGAAAAAACTGGAAAGTTGGGGAGTCTTCTTCCCCAAGGATCAAGAAGGGAAATACGAGCTTCTCCAGGTCCACCCCAAAGGGAAATTCTGCCTGTCCATGAAAGAGCCGGAATTAAAGACCATCCTGGCCAAGCGTCTCATCGGCCTGGGGTGCCAGGTCTTCAACCGGGTGATGGGCTTGCAGCTAATCGTGGAAGAAGGGCGCGTGGCCGGGGCCGTGGGGATCAACATCCGCACCGGCGAATTGGTGATCTGCCGTGCCGGGTCCGTGATCCTTTCTTCGGGGGGGACGGCCCGTTTCGGTCTTCCGAATAACGGCTACCTTTACGGGGTCTATGATTTCCCCGGCAATACCGGGGACGGGTATGCCATGGCTTTTCGGGCGGGAGCGGAACTTACCGGTTTTGAATACACCCTGAATTATTACATCATCAAGGACATCAACGCTCCTCTTTTATACATTACCCTAACGCGGGGAGCTCATCTTTTGACCGCCATGGATGTTCATCTGGAAGACAATCATCCCTCCATCAAATCCATGATCTTGGAGCACCGGAAGGATCAGGGGCCTTTGCGCGTCCGGATGAAGCACCTTCCCGAGGCCAAAATCAAAGAGATTGAAGACATTCTTTTTACCACCGAGCGCCCGGTGCAGCAGCGTTTCTACGAGGGGCGGGGGGTGAATTTTCGGACCGGGGATATCGAGCTCTGGCCTACGGAATATTACCTCTGCGGCGGCCACGGCATGACGGGGATCTTTGTGAATGAACAGGCCGCCTCCACCCTTCCCGGTCTGTATGCGGCCGGGGATGTCTCCCTCGTCGCCCGCGGCCATTTGAGCGGGGCCTTCGTTTACGGCGAAATCGCGGCGGAAGAGGCTTCGGAATTTGCCCGGAAGCATCCAGCTCCCAAGCGACCCGAAGCGTCCAAAATGGAAGGCCTGAAGTCTGATCTGCTCAAACGCATGGAACAGAAAGAGGGGGGAGTTTCCGTTGAAGAATTTGAATACAAGGTGCGCCGCTTAATCGGCGATTATGTCACGCCTCCGAAGAATGCCTACAAGCTGAATATGGCCCTCTGGTGGATGGACCGCTTCCAGAAGGAGATCCGGGAAAAGGTCCGCATCCGGAACATCCACGATCTCTTCAAGGTTCTGGAAGTGGAAAACATCATCCTCTGCGCTAAACTCTCGGCCACCGCCTCCTTAGAGCGCAAGGAAAGCCGCTGGGGATTCTGGCATTACCGGGCTGATTTCCCCAAGAAAGACGATGAACACTGGCTGAAGCACATTATGCTGAAGAAGGGTGCAGACCCGGAGCAGGTCGAGGTTTCCCACCGGTCCCTGGCCAGGATGAAGTGAGGAGGAAGAATGGATATCAATATACTAACCAGCTTAGAGGACAACATCCGCATTGACCGGGATAAATGCACGGCCTGCGGCCGGTGCGTGGAGGTTTGTATCTTGGACAACCTGCGCCTGCAGCTTTCCCCTTGCCGGCAGGCCTGCCCCATCGGCATGAATTGCCAGGGATATATCCATCACCTGGCCCAGGGGAAGGCGGAGAAAGGTCTGGAGAAAGTTAGGGAAACCGTTCCTTTCGGGGGAATCCTGGGAAGGGTTTGCTCCCGGCCCTGCGAAGCGGTGTGCCACCGAATCAAAGTCGACCAACAGCCAGTGGCCATTCGCGATTTGAAACGTTATCTTGCCGATCAGGACGGAAAGGACTGGCTGCCGCCGATCCCTGAAGAGCGGCCGCAGAAGGTAGCCATTGTGGGAGCAGGTCCGGCCGGGTTGACCGCGGCCTTCTTCCTTCGCGCCGCCGGATTTCGCGTTACGCTTTATGACCGGGAAGCGGCACCCGGCGGACTTATGCGCTGGGCCATTCCGGAATTTCGCTTGCCCAGGGAAGTCCTGGATAAGGATCTGTCCTTTCTGCAAACGATGAAAGTCGAGTTTGCCGGAAACCGCATCTTGGGTAAGGATCTTGATGTAGACCGGTTGGAAAATGAGTTTGATGCGGTATTGCTCGCCATCGGCGCCTACGGGAAGATGAACCTTGGTCTTCCGGAAGAAGATCATCGGGCGATCGTTCCCGTACTTGAATTCATGAAGAGGGTCAACGATAAGAAGAAACCCAAAGTAGGAGAGCGTGTTGTGGTCATCGGCGGAGGAAACGCCGCCGTGGACGCCGCCCAGACTGCCCTGCGCCTGGGAGCGACCCAAGTGCACATCGTTAGCCTGGAGCAAAGGGAGGAGATGCCGGCTTTCCCCTGGTCCATCTCCGAGGCCGGAGAGGAAGGAGTCCAAATCCAGAATGGCTGGGGACCGGAGCGATTTAGGATGGAGGGGAAGAAATTGGCCGGGGTCCGCTTTAAAAAATGCTTAGGGGTCTGCGATTCCCAGGGGTTCTTTAATCCCACCTATGATGAAAAAACCACCATGGATTTACCCGCCGACATGGTTATCGTGGCCATCGGACAAAAACCGGAGACAGAGGGGCTAAATTCTTCCTTGTACGGCTCAGCCGGCATTCTCTATGATCCCGTCACCCTCCAGACTCCGCATTCCCGAGTCTTTTCTGCGGGGGACTTTAATCGTGGCTCCGGAACTATTGTGGAGGCTATGGCTCAGGGAAAAGAGGCGGCGTTATCGATCCAGCGGTTTCTTCAGGGAGAAGATCTGCACTACGGAAGGGGTAATGGGAAACCTTACGAGGTGCAGTTTGAACCTGACCTTGCTCGGGCCAAACCAGGCTTACATTTGGCCATGCCTTCTCTTCCGATCTCGCAAAGGAAGGATTTCCAGGAAGTGGCCAGAGGATATTCGAGGGAAGAGGCTGAGGCTGAGGCTGAACGCTGTTTGAACTGCGGAGTGCCTTTTGGACTCCGAACCTGCTGGTTCTGTCTTCCCTGTGAGATTGAATGTCCGGAGGAAGCGCTTTACGTGGAAATTCCTTACCTTCTCAGATAGAATAGGGCGAGACGGGAGAGTAAGAAGATGGAGAGAAAACGAGAAGGGAAGAAAAGGAGGTTTGCATGTCTTCGCTTCAGAATGTAAAGGCTCTCACCTTTGACCTATTCGGGACGATCCTCGATCTCGGCGGGAGTCTGACCCCTTTTATCGAGAAGTTTCTAAAATCCAAAGGGGCCGAAGTTCCCGCGAACCGTTTCTGGGAACAATGGCGTTACCGCCAGCGAATCGAACAGTATCAGGACAACATCATGATGCTCGGCCATTGCGGATATCTGGAAGCCGCCCGTCGGGCCCTGGTTTATACCATTGGACTAAACAACATCCAGGCCTCTCCTCAGGAAGTCCAACAATTCATGGCTGCCTGGCAGGAGCTGTCTCCTTTCCCCGATGTCCTCCCGGCCCTGGACCGGCTGAAGAGCCGGTACCAACTCGTAATTCTTTCCAACGGAGAAGCTCGCTATCTCGATTATCTTGTGCGAAACCGCCTGCGCTGGGATTTTGATGGAGTCATTTCGGTCGAGGTGGTTGGGGCCTTCAAACCTCATCCCGGCGTATATCGCCGGGCCGCCAGCATTCTTAAACTGGAAGTGGGGGAGTGTATGATGGTCTC
>CAZIDC010000132.1:6336-7889 GCA_964537885.1 uncultured Syntrophaceae bacterium
TCATCGGGGTCCCGAAGGAAATAAAGACCCAGGAGTACCGGGTGGCCCTTACCCCGGCAGGGGTGGATGCCCTCATCCGGGCCGGCCACCGGGTTGTGATCGAAGATGGAGCCGGGGAGGGGAGCGGTTTTCGAAATGCGGACTACCAGTCAGCCGGGGCCGGGATTGCTGCTTCGGCGGCAGAAGTTTGGTCGAATGCCGAGATGATTATTAAAGTAAAGGAACCGCTGCCCTCGGAGTACGGTTTTTTCCGGCCAGGGTTGATTATCTTCACCTTTCTGCATTTAGCCGCCGATAAACAGCTCGCCCTCGCCCTCATGAAAAGCAAGATCGTCGCCATCGCCTATGAGACTGTGGAACTTCCCACAGGCAGCTTGCCCCTTCTGACCCCCATGAGCGAAATCGCCGGGCGTATGTCCGTCCAGGTTGGAATGACTTTTCTGGAAAAACCCCAGAAGGGGAGGGGGGTATTGCTGGGCGGGGTTGCCGGTGTCCATCCGGGATCCGTGGTTATCATCGGAGCGGGAGTAGTCGGGACCAATGCCCTGAAAAGAGCGGTCGGACTGGGGGCCCGGGTCACCGTAATTGATAAAAACTTGGACCGTCTGCGACATATCGATGATTTGTTCCACGGGCGAATCGAGTCTTTAGCCTCCAACCGTTACAACATCGCCGAGGCCACCGCCCAGGCCGATTTATTGATCGGGGCGGTTCTGGTCCCAGGCGCTCTCGCGCCCCATCTGGTAACGGAAGATATGGTTCGTTCGATGCTTCCGGGAAGCGTGATTGTCGACGTGGCCATAGACCAGGGGGGGTCGGTGGAAACAGTTGACCATCCTACGACCCATGATGATCCCATTTATATTAAACACGGAGTGGTTCATTATGCCGTGGCCAACATCCCCGGAGCAGTACCCCGGACGGCAACCATGGCCCTCACCAATGCAACCCTAACTTATGTAGAGGCCTTAGCCAGGAAGGGTTGGAAGAAAGCAGTCCTGGAAGATCCGGCATTAGCCAAAGGGGTCAATGTCCTTAAGGGAAAAGTGGTTTACAACGCCGTTGCTCAATCTCACGGTTTGAGTTTTTGTCCTTTGGGAAAAATTATCTAAGATTTCCATAACATCAGCCATTTCCATGGTATCTATTGCCAGTCTCCATAGGAAGGCGTTAGAGCATTGCATAAAAATACAGCCTTTCTACCCCCAAAATACAGGTTTTACCTTATTTATTTATCCGCTAATTTTGGTAATGCTATATCATGATTTGGCGAAAGGGGAGGACCTGCGGGGTTAAAAAACAAGGTTGCCAATTTTGCGAAAGGAGAGTCCAATGGCCAACGGTAAGATCGGAGCCCGAGAATGGCTGGCGAAAAATCAACGAGAGATGATCTGCTGCCCCAATCAGCCCGGGAAATTAATGATTTCCAAAAGCGCCTGCTCCAAGCGACATATGATTAGCCGGAAAGAAAATTTAAACGATATGATGAAGGGCGACCTTTTCAATTACGCCTACAAAACGGGTCTTTCTTTGTGCCGGGAGTGCCCCATCGG
>CAZIDC010000133.1:0-7839 GCA_964537885.1 uncultured Syntrophaceae bacterium
TTCCCCCGGGCGGCCACGATCTCCAGGCAGTTGTCGTGATCGAGGTGGATGTGCTGGGTGGAGATGATCACCTCCTGGAACTCGTGCTGGAGGTCGATCACCATCCGCAGGATGTCCCGCTTGTGGTGGTCGTAGATGAGGGTAATGGCGCCAGCCACATCGCTCCCCCCCTGCCATTCCTTCTGGACAAGCTCCCGGCGGATCAGGTCCCGCAGGGCCTCCGAGCGGTTGGTGTACTGTTTTTCCCGGATCAGGTCATCGAACCTGTCCAGGAGGGATTTTCCCAAGGAAACCCCAAAACGAACCAGTTCCGACATACCCCTCTTTCCGTATCACGTTTTTCGGCTTTGTAACACACTGGCGGGATCTGTCAAGAACTTTTTTATGACCCGAAAACACAGGCATCATAGCGCCAACCTCCACATCCTTCCTGCCAATCCTTCATCTATATTTTCCTTGATATCCTTTCAATTTATCTGTAACGTTACTTCTACAAATCAACTTGATTTCCTTAGCGTTTACCCGTTGTCTCGATACGCATTTGCTCTCCCCCTCTGTCACCATGCCCTCGGGATTGCAGTTGATACCGGAATCCGGAAAGACGGGATTCATAGAAGGCATACAAAATGAAGATCAAATCAATTAATTTCCCCGATGAGTTAATGCGCGCGATCCGCCGGGAAGAGCTAGTTGTGTTCGCCGGGGCAGGCATATCCATGGGGGCGCCTGCAAAACTACCAAATTTTTCTGGGCTTACCAGAAAAATTGCCATGGAAACAGGAGAAGAAAAGCCTGATTTAGAACCCGATGACCGCTTTTTGGGTCAATTACACAAAAAAGGGCACAAAGTTCACTTGTTAGCAGCGAAAGCACTTTATACGGCTCCAGGTTCAGCCACACCACTTCACCACGATCTCCTGCGTTTGTTCAAGAGTACATCGAAGGTCAGGATTGTCACGACGAACTTTGACCTTCTTTTTGAAGAAGCTTCCATTAGAGTATTTGACAAAACGACGGACGTTTACATATCACCTGCTTTGCCTTTGGGACGCGATTTTACCGGTATCATTCATATACATGGCAGCCTTGACAAAGCGAAAGAGATGGTTCTGACAGATGCAGATTTTGGACGGGCATACTTGACCGAGGGATGGGCAAGACGTTTCCTTCTCGATATGTTCCGCAGCCACGCCGTTCTGTTCGTAGGATACAGCTACGGTGATATTATAATGCAATATTTATCTCGAGCATTACCAACTGAGAATTCTGAAAGGTTCGCGCTGGTTGCGGATGATACGAATCTCGACGAATGGTCTTTCCGAGGTATCCGCCCACTGTCGTTTTCAAAATCAAGCGAGGACGATTACAGTATCCTTGATGAAGGAGTCAGGGCTTTAGCTGACTACGTATCCCAAAATCTCTTGGATCGGAGAAGAAGCTTGGTTGCCATCGCCTCAGGCTTACCACCTTCCGATGATGAAGAAGCGGATCAGATACTGGACGCCCTACGTGAGGAAAGCACAACCCGATTTGTTCTTCAGGCAGCTCGGAACCCTGCCTGGATCAGGTGGTTCGATAGCAGGAAACTCCTGGATTCACTATTCGGGGAAGCAACACTCACACTAATAGATAAACTGCTCGCTGAGTGGTTGGTCGATAAGTTTGCATTGGAACACCATCGAGAATTAATACTCCTCATTTCCCGGCATCAGACGAATGTAGGATCAGAGCTGTGGTCTCTGCTTGGAGGGAAAATTGTCCTGAATAAGGATATTAAAATAGATAAAACGATTTTATCCTCATGGGTTTCTTTGTTGCTTGGCACTGTGCCAAAAACTGTCGACGAGCATATTCTTCTATGGATGGCAGAACGGTGCGCAGAAATAGGAGATATGAATGGCGTCCTTATAATTTTTGGTAAGATGTTTTCATACAAGTTGGAAATAAAAGAAGGGGTCGTTTGGCCAGACGAAGAAACAGATGGTTCGGATAAAATCAAATTCGATGTAGAGCTTGTTTCCCCCTGTGATCACTGGAATCTTAACGAGATGTACACCAAGTACATAAATCCGTCGTTAAATCAACTTGCCCTGTCGGTACTGTCCATTTCGATCACGGAGCTGGAAGCGCAACACTCAACGCTCGTTTCTTGGGGAAAATCCGATAGAAATTGGGACAGCTCCTCCTTCCGCAGATCGGCAATTGAACCACACGAACAGAATCATATCCAACATCCCGTTGATGTTCTTATCGATGCAGCGCGGGATAGTCTCGTAACGATAGGAGGATCAAATCCCGCTCTTTCTGATTGCTGGCTGGACACCCTCAGCAAATCAGATGCGCCCTTGGTGCGACGTATATTCATCCACGGTTTGAATGAACGACAGGACAAGTCGGCGGACGACAAGCTGCGTTTTTTCCTCGATCGGCACGGGCTAAATGACGTGTATGCGCATCACGAGATATATCGCCTCATTGCCAATCTTTATTCCGGGCTGAATGACGCCAGGAGATCTGAACTGATCGATCTTATTTTGGCTTACGAGTGGCCGCATCGGGACGACGATAAATTCACAGAGCGGACGGCGAGAGAGCATTTTAATTGGCTTCAATGGCTAGTCGCTGCCGATCCCGCGTGCAAGCTCGCAAATTCGGCCAGGGATAAGATAATTGCTGAATACCCGGACTTTCAACCGAAAAAGCATCCCGACTTGACGCACTGGATGGAGACTGGGTGGGTAGGGTCAAGAAGTCCTTACACTGTCGAGCAACTCTTGGATAAACCCGCAGCGGAATGGATCGAGGAGCTATTGGCATTCAAAGGGGATGAATTTCTCGGCCCGGATGAAAACGGACTGCGGATAACAATCAGTGAGGCCGCTAAAAAGAATCTTGACTGGGGTCTCAATTTAGCAACGGAGTTGGGCAAAAAATCCGCGTGGGGAACTGATCTATGGGGAGGCTTGTTGCAAGCCTGGGAGGAATGGTCAACAGATAAGGCCCACTGCCTGTCCGTTCTTGGATGGCTTCAAACCAAGGAATTGTGGGAACACAATCTTCGTCAGATAACGAGGACGCTCCACAGCCTGGTGAGCGAAGGGGGGAAAGACTGCGCAGCCATGGTTTTAGGAGAAGCTAATCGGACGGCAATGGCACTCTGGACGGAAGCTGTAAAGGATAGCGACATTCCCGACAGCAGCGATAATTGGTTGCAGCTGGCGATTAACAAATCACCTGGAGTGCTTGCAGAGTTCTGGCTGGGTAGCATTGAGCTGTGGAGAAAGGGGCAAGATCCAAAGCCAGAAATCCTGGATGAGGGCTACCGAAGTGCATTAAGCCAAATCATCATGGAGAGAACGAAAGCATCCGGTTTGTCGCTGACCATCCTGGCTAGTCAGTTGGCGTTCATGCTCTACGTGGATTACGACTGGACAAAAGAACATTTGGTGGTGTGGTTTGACAGTAATAATGATTTGAAGCGTTTTCAGCAATCCTGGCACGGATTTCTCAGTCAGGGGAGGCTAAATCCACAAGTTGTTAAAGAGATAGCGCCAAGTTTCGAAAAGGCTTTACTTCGCCTTGATTATGAACTCGAATCTCGCAGAGATCGGTTCATAGAGTATTTAGCCGCTTTGATTTGCTTTTATGTTTCCTACCCGCAGGAAAAATGGGTTCCTGCATTTTTGAAAATCGCAACGCCGCACGACAGAAAAAAGTTTGCATGTCAGATCGATTACTTGCTTCGTGGCATGAATGCCGACCAACAGAAAGACCTTTGGAACCGGTGGATAAAAGGCTACTGGGAAAAACGTCTGATAGGACTACCACAGCCACTTATCCCTGAAGAGATAGCAGAAATGGCGGAATGGGCGCCCCGCCTCGATATAGTGTTTGAAGAAGCTGTAGAGTTAGCGGTTCAAATGCCGGCTGCAGAATTTGAACATTCATCCGTGATCTACGATCTTCGCAAAAGCGATTTAGTCAACCAATATCCTGAGGCTACTGCTAAACTACTTGTTTATCTGCTAAAAGCTCAATGTCCTGTCTATTTTTGGCATGGCTTGCCTGAGATTATGAAGAAATTGAACAGGGCGAAAGTGTCCCCAGACCTGCTGCAAGAATTGGAAATACTCCTCGCAGCGAAAGGACTTAGTTGAGGGAGTATCGGGAGACATCATGGTGATTTTGAAAAAAACAATTTTTTAACCAAAGGAATGGAACGTGGAGAGAGGTTGCATTGCCTCGGAGAAAAGATTATAGGCACACCATGTCCATCGAAAAGAAATTCGACATCGCCTTCATATCCGACCTTGCACTGCGGGAAAAACAGATCCAGCAGAACTACCGCCCCATCATTGCTGTGCATAAGTGGTTTGCCCGGCGGCCCGGTACACTGTTCAGGGGTCTTATCCTTTCCGAATTCAGCGACAAACCCCTCCGGGAGGCCTTCTACAGCTCAAACGACCTCAAAGGAATCACCATCGCCGATCCCTTCATGGGGGGCGGCACGCCGCTTATCGAGGCCAACCGCGTTGGTTGTGATGTGACCGGCTATGATATCAATCCGATGGCCTACTGGATTGTGAGCCGTGAGATTGAGCATCTTGATTTAAAAAAGTACCGACAATCGGCGGAGAACCTTACCCGCGGCCTGGAGAAGCAGATCGGCGCCTTCTACCGCACGCAATGCCTGGAATGCGGCTCCCCGGAGGCCCACGTCAAGTATTTTCTCTGGGTCAAAAAGCAGACCTGCCGCCATTGCTGTCATGAAATCGATCTGTTTCCCGGCTACCTCCTGGCCGAAAATAAGCGGCATACGGAAAATGTGATCATCTGCGCGGCCTGCGGCGACTTGAACGGCGTCAAAGACCGAAAACATCCCGGTATCTGCAGGTCCTGCAGCGGCAGACTATCCACCGAGGGACCGGCAAAAAGAAACAAGTACGCCTGCCCCCGCTGCGGGAAGGTCAATGCCTATCCCGACCCGGCCGCAGGCCCGCCCCGTCACCGCATGTTCGCGATAGAATATCATTGCCGCCGCTGCAAGCCGACCCACCAGGGTCGTTTCTTCAAACGGCCCGATGAAAACGACCTGCTCCATTACGCCAGGGCGTCTTCTCTTCTTGAACAAATCGGGACACCCCATGTTCCTGACGATAAAATCTTACCCGGCGACGAGACCGACCGTCTCTTTCGCTGGGGGTACAAGAGATACCGGGAGATGTTCAATAGCCGGCAGTTGCTTGGCCTGGAGCTGAGTTGCCGGGCCATTGCCGAGGAGGGGGATGAAAGGATCAGAAACGCCCTGATCACAAACCTCTCGGACCTCCTGCGTTACCAGAACATGCTCTGTCGGTACGACGCGATGGCCCTCAAGTCCCTCGACATTTTCTCCGTTCACGGTTTTCCCGTCGGGCTGATCCAGTGTGAATCCAATCTCCTCGGCATCGCCAACGGCGGCGGCACGAGCGTGGGAAGCGGCGGTTGGTCGAACATCCTGGAGAAATACGTGAAAGCAAAGGCCTACTGCGATCACCCCTTCGAGACCCGCCATGAAGGGGGCCGAAAGATCCTGGCGCCCATCGCGGATGAATGGATCGGCGATCGAAAAAATGGCGATTCGGCAACAGAAACAAGGAGTGTGCATATTTTTTGCCAAAGTGCGACCAATGCCGATTTGCCGCAAAACAGTCTGGACGGCGTCTTTACCGATCCCCCCTATTTCGGCAATGTCCAATATGCCGAACTGATGGATTTCTGTTATGTCTGGGTCAGAAAAATCGTTCACGAAGGAAATCCGGCGTTTCAATCACCTTCCACCCGCAACCCTGATGAATTGACCGGCAATATCACGATGGATCGAGGAATTGATCACTTTACCCATGGTTTATCCGCTGTTTTCCAAAACATGGCCAAAGCTCTGAAGCCGGGAAGACCGATGGCCTTCACCTATCACCACAACAAATTGGAGGCGTATCATCCCGTGATAGTGGCGATTCTGGATGCCGAGCTCACCTGCTCCGCTTCGATACCCTGCCCGGCGGAAATGGGCGCATCGATCCATATCAGCGGCACCGGTTCGTCGATCGTGGATACGGTTTTTGTCTGCCGTTCAACCGGAGCGATACCGCGCAAATGGCTTGCGGACTCGCCTGAACAGGTTGCCGCCCTGGTCCTGGATGATCTGGCTAAACTGAAGATTGGAGGCCTTAAACCTACCCGCGGCGACATCCGCTGCATCATCTACGGCCATCTGGCCCGGCTCGCCGTCTGGCGGCTGCGCGTAACCTGGGACAAGGCGCAGCCGGCGTCGGCAAAACTCGCCATTGTTGCCGGACAACTGGGGAAAGGGCATACACTGGAATGTATCGAGGCTCATCTGGCGGATACGTACCTGAATGCGCCCCTGCTTCAACATGCCTATGTTCAGGAAAACAGGACTTCCTATGGGGGATCTGATGATGAAATATCCTTTTGAGCTACCTTTTGCTCAAGTTCAGGCTGATCTCGACACGTTCGTTACCGCGGTTTTTTCATGTCTCGAATCGGAATTTCTCATCATGCCCAAGGGCCTCGGCTTCATCGATTACCCCGTTTTCGAACAGGGTTACGAGGCGCTAAAACAAGCCACCAGGGGTTTCACCTTTCTTGAACCCGAATCGCTACTTCAAAAGACTTTTGAAGCCCCCATTGTGATCCTGGTGTTGCGGACCATGCTGGGCTTCACGCCGCCGGAGTGGGCGTATCTCGCCACTGTGCAGACAGGCGTTGAAGTCAGTCAAGGCTTTGTCCGCTCTCTTGACCGAAAGATACGTTTATCGCCGCTTTCGCCTCTTGCCGATGGTAAAGTCACCGTTCAACGGGTGAAGGCATTGATTGACACCGCCTGTAAACTGCTGAAGGAAGGAGCGCCCCCGGCTTCAAGCGATAAAATCCATCGCCTCGACAAGGCTGATACAAAAACGGGCGTTGGTGGCGTACAGACGCTTGCAGGAATGGGTGTACCTTATGCCATGCTTCTCTATGAGCGCTATCTTGGGCGACCATTTGCCGGTCACCGCGATTCCGTCAGTGATCTTGTCGGAGATAGCCTTGAGGCAGCCATTGAAGATGCGCTGAGCAAAGCCGGCATCAGCTATCGGAAAACCAAGCGGGCCGAGAGAATACCTGGCTTCGACCAGACGCCTGATTTTATCATCCCGAGTGAATTCAATCCCCAGGTCATCATCGAGGCAAAAATTACAGAGGACGACGGCACGGCCCGTGATAAGGCCACCCGCATCCAGCATCTGGGGGAGCTAAGCATGGCCGGACAACAACCGGACAGGCCAAAATACGAGGTGATAGCCTGCATTGCCGGGCGAGGGTTCGGGGTGCGTCGCGAGGACATGAAGAAGATTCTTATCGCAACGAGAGGCAAAGTGTTCACTCTGCGTAACCTTGACCGCTTGATTGATTGCACCGGACTCCTGAACTTCAGAACAAGGTAATTGAACCTCTTTTCAGCCACATTGCGCCGATCCCTATCAGTTCCTGGAAATCCGGGACATACTATCAATTTTTTCGAAGCAATTTTTGATCAGCTGTTTCGGGAGGGGGCTGTCCTGACCGCGCCGACGGTAGAATATCTTGGCTTTTCCTCTTATAGCTATAAAAGATCACCGTCCAGCCGCTTCGGGATCTTGCCGCTATTCGGGCTCAATTGACGGTATTCCCGTGATCGCGACGCTTCAAACCGCCTCTCCGAGTCCGAGAAAAATTTTTCCCTAATGCCGCCGCATCAAGTGCTGGACCGCCTTGTCCAGGCCGTCCAGGGTCAGCTCGAACATGGGAAAGATC
>CAZIDC010000134.1:0-4682 GCA_964537885.1 uncultured Syntrophaceae bacterium
CCCCCCGGCCAAAACAGAATCTTTGCCAGGGTTAGTTCCTCCGATATTCCTGTCAAAGCCACTCGTGACTTAAGGGTTACTTGTTTCCCGAAATTTAGGTTGCAAGAAATAGAAAAAATGTTAATATAAATGTTTCAAACAAAACACACGCTTTCCAATCGTCCCCTGGGTGTCCGCTGCCCGCGGATATTGGGCCGGGAAGAGGAAAGCGGAGGAAAAACCCAGAAGGGAGATGATTATGTCCACGGTTACCATGAAACAGCTTTTGGAAGCGGGGGTCCATTTTGGCCATCAGACTAAACGGTGGAACCCCAAGATGAAAGATTACATCTTCGGATCCCGCAACGGGATTTACATCATTGATTTACAGAAAACCGTCCGGCTTTTCAAGGACGCTTACAAATTTGTCGTCGATACGGCGGCCAAAGGCGGGAATATCCTATTCGTAGGGACCAAAAAGCAAGCCCAGGATTCTATCTCTGAGGAAGCCCAGCGCGCTGGCATGTTTTTTGTTAACCAGCGCTGGCTCGGCGGAACCCTGACGAATTTCCGGACGATCAAGAAGAATGTGGAGCGTCTTAAAAAATTGCAGGCGATGAAAGAAAACGGGACCTTCGAAGCCCTTCCCAAGAAAGAGGTTCTGCAGTTGGAAAAGGAACGGAGTAAAATGGAAAGGACCCTGGGAGGAATTAAAGACATGGGCAGGCTTCCGGGCGGGATTTTCATCGTCGATCCGCGCAAAGAAAAAATCGCCGTCCATGAAGCCAGAAAGCTGGGCATCCCCATCGTGGCCATCGTGGACACGAACTGTGATCCCGACGAGGTGGACTTCATCATTCCCGGAAACGATGACGCCATCCGGGCCATCCGCCTCATCTCCTCTAAAGTCGCCGATGCCTGTCTCGAGGGCAAGCAGCTCCGGGAAGCCCAGTTGGTTGCGCCCGAGGGTCCAGCGGGAGCTCCCTTAGCGGCGGCTGGAAAGTCCGGATCAGCCCCGGGAGAGGGCCCTGTGGAATCTGAGAAAGAAGAGGACGAGAGCGAAGAAGAGGAATAGGAGGAACGCTTTAGTGGAAATATCAGCCAGCATGGTGAAGGACCTGCGCGAGAAGACGGGCGCGGGAATGATGGATTGCAAAAAGGCTCTATCCGAGAGCGGGGGAAATTTCGAAAAAGCGGTGGATTACCTGCGGCAGAAGGGGCTGGCGACGGCGGCCAAAAGGGCTGGACGGATCGCCTCGGAAGGGCGCATCGGCTCTTACGTGCATGCCGGCGGGAAAATTGGGGTCATGGTGGAAATCAATTGCGAGACGGACTTCGTGGCCAAAACCGATGACTTTCAGGTTTTTGCCAAAGACATTGCCATGCATATCGCCGCCAGCAGTCCCCTATTCATCCGCAGGGAAGAGGTAACTTCGGACATCCTTGAAAGGGAGCGGGGAATCTACCGAGCTCAGGCCCGGGAAACCGGCAAGCCGGAAAAAATCATAGACAAAATCATTGACGGGAAGCTGGAAAAGTTTTATGGGGAAGTCTGTCTTTTAGAACAGCCTTTTGTCAAAGACCCGGATCTCTCGGTTCAAGACCTCTTGAACGGGTTAATCGGCAAGCTGGGAGAGAAAGTGGAGATCCGCCGCTTCAACCGGTTCCAGGTCGGGGAAGGCCTGCCCAAAGAGTGAAAACTTTACCCAAGCCTGTTTTCCATCGTATCCTTCTCAAACTCAGTGGCGAAGCCCTGGTCGGGGAGGGGGAGTATGGCATCAGTCCGGCCGTGGTTGAAACCGTGGCCGCCGAGGTGAAGGAATTAAGGGAACTGGGGGTAGACGTTGCCATCGTCATCGGCGGCGGGAACATTTACCGCGGAGTTGCCGCCAGCGCCCAGGGGATGGACCGGACTTCAGCCGACCACATGGGAATGCTGGCCACCGTAATCAATAGCCTGGCCTTGCAAGACGCCTTGGAAAAAATGGGCATTTTTACACGGGTGATGTCCGCCATTGAGATGCACCAGATTGCCGAGCCCTACATTCGGCGGCGGGCGGTCCGCCATTTAGAGAAAGGAAGGGTGGTCATCTTTGCCGGAGGCACAGGCAATCCATTTTTTACCACGGATACGGCCGCAGCCCTACGGGCCATGGAAGTCAAAGCCCAGGTGATCCTTAAAGCTACCAAAGTTGACGGGGTCTACAACACCGACCCCATGATCCATAAAAAAGCAAAAAAATTTAAGGAATTATCCTACATTGAGGTCTTAAAAAAAGGCCTCAAGATTATGGATGCCACGGCGGTTTCTCTATGCATGGACAATCACCTGCCGGTCCTCGTATTCAACCTCACCAAGAAAGGGAATATTAAACGGGTGGTTCTGGGCCATAAAATCGGCACCTTGATTCGGGGGTAAGGAATGATCAAAAAAGAGGTTTTCCTCGGCGAAATAAAATCCAAGATGGAAAAATCCATCGAAGCGCTGCGCAAAGACCTGAGCCGGGTGCGCACCGGCCGGGCTTCCTTAAACCTGCTCGACGGCGTCCGGGTAAATTATTACGGCGTTCCAACCCCGCTTTCCCAGGTAGCATCGCTTTCAGTCCCTGATAGCCGGACGATTTCCATCCAGCCCTGGGATTTAAAAATCATTGGGGAAATCGAAAAAGCAATCCAAAAATCAGACCTAAGTCTCACCCCCCTCAATGATGGAAAGATCGTGCGGATTAACATCCCTCCCCTGACCGAAGAGAGGCGTAAAGAACTGGTCAAGGTGATTAAGCGGATGGAGGAAGAATCCAAAGTGGCCATGAGGAATATACGCCGGGATGCCAATGAACAACTGAAAGCGGCCAAAAAAGAGAAGCAACTTTCCGAGGACGAGCAGTTCAAACTTCAGGAAGAAGTCCAGAAGCTCATGGATAAATCCATCGAGAAAGCCGAGGAGGTCGTCAAGGGTAAGGAAAAAGAGATCCTTGAAATATAGATTTTCATTTTACCGGTTCCCCATCCCAAATAAATCACAATTCCAAATTTCCCAGGATCCAAACCAGCTTATTCCCGTGATCTTTCTACCGCCCTGGTAGTTTTGGATTTTGGATTTGGGTATTGGAGTTTATTTTGGATTTGGTGCATATTTCTAACACTGGGCCAATAAAAAATCTCTATCCTTCTTTCAGCAATCTGCGCTCTAACAAGTAATGCTTATGGATCGTCTACTTAAAGAAAAACTTCCCCGCCATCTGGCCATCATCATGGATGGAAATGGACGATGGGCCGAAAGGCGGTCCTTAGACCGGATTGCCGGTCATCAGCAAGGAGCCGAATCCGTCCGCGCCGTCGTCCGGGCTTGCCGGGAGGTCGGCATTCCTTACCTCACCCTCTTTGCCTTTTCTTCGGAAAACTGGAACCGCCCCAAGGGTGAGGTGGAAGCGCTCATGATTCTCCTCAAAGAATACTTAGTCGCGGAGCTCCCGGAAATGCTGGGAAACGGCATTCGCTTTCTGGCCATTGGCGATCTCCCCCGCCTGCCCAAAGAAGTTCTCGGGGTCCTGAACGAAACGATGAAGCAGACCGTGGCGGGCAGTGGGATGACTCTGACGTTGGCCTTAAGTTATGGAGGGCGAGACGATATCCTCCAGGCCATCCGCCGGCTCATGGCCAATAGCCGTGATGGAATTCTTGCGCCTGACGATATCAACGAAACCCTTTTTGCCAAATACCTCTGGACAGCAAACCTTCCAGACCCCGATCTGCTCATCCGCACCAGCGGGGAAATGCGCATCAGCAATTTTTTCCTCTGGCAGCTGGCTTATACGGAGATCTATGTGACTTCAACCCTGTGGCCGGATTTTGACCGAGAGAAGCTGATCCAGGCCTTGTTGAGCTACCAGGACCGTGAGCGGCGGTTCGGGTTGACCAGCGAACAGATAAAAACCGAGGACCCTTAGGCCCATGCACTTGAAGCGTTGGCTCTCCGGTCTGATTCTGGCTCCCGGCCTGATCCTTTTCATCCTTTACGCCCCGGGGTGGCTCTTTCTCCTCTTTATCCTGCTTCTTACCCTCTTAGGGCTAAGGGAATTCTATGCCCTGTCTTTGCCGGCAATGGCGAACCGGGAAAAAACTGCGGGCATGATCCTCGGACTGCTCATCCCCTCTGCCCTTTATTCCCGGGACCATCGTTGTTTTATAGCCGCAATGGCCACGATCCTCCTTGTCCTTTTCATCTGGGCGCTTTTTTCTAAAAAAGAATTCCCTATCCGGATTGACGTGGTGAGCAAACACCTTTTGGGTCATTTTTACATCCCCTTTTTCCTGGCCCATTTCGTCCTGATGCAACAGATGGAATGGGGGAGGGTCTGGATTCTTTTCACCTTAGTGGTGGTGTATTTTGGCGACACGACGGCGTTCTATGTGGGCCGAGCATGGGGCCGGAAAAAACTGGCTCCCGCGATTAGCCCGGGCAAGACCATAGAAGGAAGTCTGGGGGCCGTTGGGGGGTCGATCGCCGGTGCTTTGTTTTTTAAATTCCTGTTTTTTCCTCACCTCTCCCTTTTCCCTGCCCTAATCATCGCTCTGGGAGTGGGCGTCATCGGACAAATGGGGGATCTTTGGGAATCTCTAATCAAACGGAGTGCCCAGGTGAAGGATTCGGGGTCCCTCATCCCCGGCCATGGTGGGCTTTTGGATCGCATCGACAGCGT
>CAZIDC010000134.1:4782-7820 GCA_964537885.1 uncultured Syntrophaceae bacterium
AATACTCTTAAGATCGTCGCCCAGTATCCCGACAAGTTCCGGGTGGTCGCTCTGGCCGGGGGCGGAAATTTAGAAATGATGGAAGAGCAGATTCAGAAGTTCCGCCCGGAGTTGGTTTCGGTCAGAGACCCTGGTTCGGCTGAGCGTCTGCAGAAATCTTTCCCTGCAAAAATGACTCGTGTCCTCTCGGGGATGGAGGGGCTTACGGCCGTGGCTTCTCATCCGGAAGCGGAGATGGTGGTCTCCGCCCTCGCGGGCAGCGTCGGCCTCTTACCCACCCTCGCGGCCGTGCGGGCCCGTAAAAACATCGCCCTGGCCAATAAAGAATCCCTGGTTATGGCTGGTGAAATTTTAGTGCGGGAAAGCCGGGAAAGGGGAGTGTCCATCCTTCCCATCGACAGCGAGCACAGCGCCATCTTTCAATCTTTGGCCGGGCATCGCCAGGAAGACGTTAAGCGAATCATCCTGACCGCCTCCGGCGGACCTTTCTTGCACACCGCCTTTGAGGATCTGGCTGAAGTCACCCCCCGACAGGCTTTGAACCACCCCCAGTGGCGCATGGGCCAGAAGGTCTCCATCGACAGTGCTTCGCTGATGAATAAGGGCTTAGAAGTCATCGAAGCCCGCTGGCTTTTCGACATCCCCGCCGCCAAGATTGAAGTTCACATTCATCCGCAATCTATTGTTCATTCTATGGTAGAATATATTGACGGGTCGGTGGTTGCCCAGATGTCCCTCCCGGACATGCGCGTGCCTATTGCCTATGCCCTTTCCCTTCCCGAAAGGCTGGATTTGCAGCTTCCTTCTCTAAACCTCTTTGAGGTCAGACCGCTGACGTTCAGCCCGGTGGATCAAGGGCGATTCCCGGCCCTCGGTTTGGCTTACCGGGCCTTGAAAGAAGGCGGAACATCGCCGGCTGTCCTCAACGGGGCCAACGAAGTAGCTGTCCAGGCTTTTTTGCAGGGCCGTCTGGGATTTTTGCAAATCCCCCGGCTGATTGAAAAAATCATGGACCGTAACCGTCCCACTAAAAAGAGTAGCCTGGAAGAGATCCTCCGGGTCCATGCCTGGGTCACCCAAGAGGCCCAAAAAATGATCGATCGAGGTACCCTGTGATCACCATGATCATCGCCACCATCATCGTGTTAGGAGTTTTGATCTTTGTTCATGAGTTGGGCCACTTTCTCATGGCTAAAAAGTCGAAGGTCGGCGTCATCACCTTCTCCCTGGGATTTGGCCCTAAGTTATTCGGGAAAAAAATCGGGGAGACGCAATACCAGATCTCCCTGATCCCCCTGGGAGGATATGTAAAAATGGTCGGGGAGGAACCGGGAGAAAAAATCCCCCCGGAGCTTTTGGCTAAATCTTTCTCCGCCCAGCCGGTAGGCAAACGCCTGGGGATTGTCTTTGCCGGCCCCTTTTTCAATTTTCTTTTCGCGGTGGTTGTTTTTGCCGCGGCTTTCATGGTGGGAATGCCCGCTCTTCTGCCGGAGGTCGGGGAAGTGAAACCGAATTTCCCTGCCCACCAGGCGGGCCTGCAAAAAGGAGATTTGATCCTTGAAGCCAACGGTTCCCCCACTAAACGTTGGGATGACCTGGCCAAGATCATTCACGAGAGCGGCGACCGCCCGCTCCTCCTGAAGGTGGAGAGGGACAAAAAGACCTTCCCGGTTTCGGTCACTCCCCAGGTTTCCGCCCAGAAAAATATCTTCGGCGATGAGGTGCGGGTGGGTCTGATCGGTATTTCCCCTTCGGGCCGTTCCTTTACCGAACGCTTCGACCCGTTCACCGCCACTTATAAAGCTTTCATCCAGTCCTGGCGGATTACGGAACTGACCGTGATCAGCGTCGTGAAAATCATCGAAGGCAAGATTTCGGCTAAAACCATCGGCGGCCCGATCCTCATCGCTCAACTGGCTGGCCAGCAGGCCAAAGCCGGCGTTCTAAGCCTGGCAATTTTCATGGCCGTGATCAGCATCAACTTGGTTATCCTGAATGTATTGCCGATTCCCATCCTGGATGGATGGCACATTCTCATTTTCCTGATTGAAGGGATCGTCGGCAAACCGGTCAGCCTGAAACTTCGCGAAAGGGCCCAACAGATCGGCATCTTTATTATTATCCTGATCATGCTCTTAGTTTTCTACAACGACCTTTCCCGCATCATGGGACCGCCCTAAAAGATGATCATTCTGGCCATCGAAACCTCCACGCTAACCGGGAGCGTGGCCCTAATGGAAGCTTTCCTGGACGGGGAGGGGTCTTCTAAGGGGGAAAAAATTCTGGGAGAGCATACCCTGGCTCTTCCCGGAACCCACTCGGAAAGGTTGATGCCCTCCCTGGATGGCCTTTTTCATGAAGCTTCCATGTCCATCGGCGATGTTCAGGGAATTGCCTTGGCCCTGGGCCCCGGATCTTTCACCGGATTGCGCATCGGGGTTTCCACGGTCAAAGGATTGGCCTTTGCCCTTGGGGTTCCTGTGGTGGGCGTTCCTACCCTCGACGCGCTGGCCCAAAACATCCCTTTTGCTTCTTCGCTGATCTGCCCCGTGCTGGACGCTCGAAAGAAGGAAGTTTACGCCGCTCTTTTCCGCGGAGATGGAACGGGGAGGGTGGAAAAAATCAGCGAGGACTGGGGGTTGCCTCCCGAAGACCTGCTATCCCGGATCACCGAAAAAACCATTTTCCTGGGAGAGGGGGCGGAAGTTTACAGGGATATCTTTATTAGTAAGCTTGGTCCGCGGGCCCAATTTGTGCCACCGGAACTATCCTTGCCTCGGGCGGTTAACGTCGCCCGGCTCAGTCTGCCGGGATTTCAAAAGGGCCTGACCTTAGATCTGTTCTCTTTTACCCCAACTTATATCCGCCGTTCAGAGGCTGAAATCCATTACGAAGCCAAAGAGCGCCATAAAGCATGACAAGAAAAAATTTGATTAGGACGCAGATTGGCGCAGATAAAAACAAGATAATTATCTTATTTTTGTTTTATTCTACTAATCTGTGTTTACCCTGTTATTGAACTTCGCATAAATAATGGA
>CAZIDC010000135.1:0-7771 GCA_964537885.1 uncultured Syntrophaceae bacterium
GAGATTTTAAACTCTCCCTCCAATGAAGCCTATTTCCCCCGTCCGCCCTCCTTCCCCTTGACAAAGATAGCCCGGATTGTTAATCTTTCCATACGATTCTTCCTTGAAAAATTCGCTGGCTTCCGCCAGATTATGGATTTCAAAGGGGGGACAATCATGGCTATCACCGCTTACATCTTCATCGAGACGACCCAGGGGAAAGCCAGGACGATCGCCCGCGAGATCGGTCAGATCCCCGGGATCAAGACGGCCCATACCGTCACCGGCCCTTACGACGTGATCACGTTCGTCGAGGCCGACTCCATCCGCATCCTGGGAGATTTTATCGTCACCAAAATCCAGGCTACCCCGGGAGTCTTGCGCACCTTGACCAACGTGGTCATTGACGTCGAATAACGGTTAACTCCGCCTTTTAAACTTTTCGGGTTTACCCTTGTCGTGGCCTGCGGGCGGGGAAGAACTCAGAATATTCAGCGACTATGGCCTTGGTTGGGCAGTAATATGCGGGAGGATGGCGGCCAGCTTTTTCGGCCCTATGCCCTGAACCTGGAGAAGGTCTTCCGGGGTGGTAAGTTTCCCGCAGGTTTCCCGGTGTTCAATGATCGATTGGGCGGTTTTGGGACCGATCCCGGGAAGGGTATCGAGCTCTTCCAGGCTGGCTGTATTAATATCGATGGCAACGGAAAGAACTTTCATTTTTTGCGGAGTTAGGGGCTCAATCATCACTTTCCCCTCCCCTTCTCCACCCGCCCCAACATTCAGACGACAGCTTTTTTCGATCCCCAATAAAAGAATGTCGGGAGGAAGGGATAAGTTCCCGCTCAATCCCCCGGATTTCTCGATTATCTCTTTTACAGTAGCACCCCGGCTGATTCCATAGGTTCCCCTCCGGTTGACGCTTCCATCCACTTCAATTTTAATTTCTTCCTCGGGGGTTGCTTTGGCCAGAAGGTTCATTTCCGATTTGGGGCGGACGGGTTCGCCCCAACGGAAAGGAGAGGGTGTCAGAAAAAAAAGAAGGCACAGGAAAAGACTCAGGAAGAGAACGACCCTTTGCTGTTCGCGGGTCATGTACCGTCCTTTTCGTCTTTCAAAAGTTTATAATTGATGGAATCGACCAGCGCCTGCCAGCTGGCTTCGATGATGTTCTCGGAAACACCCACGGTCCCCCATTTGTCCCGGCGATCACCGGACTCTATGAGAACCCGCACCCTCGACGCCGTGCCTTTCCCAGTGGAAAGGACGCGCACCTTGTAGTCCACCAGTTCCATGTCGCCCAGCTGCGGATAGAATTTTTCCAGGGCCTTGCGAATGGCATTGTCCAGAGCGTTCACCGGCCCGTTGCCCGTGGCCGCAGTATGTTCCACCCGTCCCCCAACTTTGACCATGATGGTCGCTTCGGAAACAGCGGCTCGGTCCTCGCGAAGCTTCTCGGAAAGGATCCGAAACCCCAACAGTTCAAAGTATTTCTTCTGCGTGCCGAGAGCTTTTTTCATAAGGAGTTCGAAAGAAGCCTCAGCCCCTTCGTACTGGAACCCCTGGTTCTCCATTTCCTTAAGGGTGTTGAGAATTTCATCGGTCAGGGGATCTTTGCGGCCCAGGTCAATATGGTAATCCGCCGCTTTCTGCAGGACATTGCTCTTCCCGGCCAAATCCGAGATGAGAATCCGCCTTCGGTTTCCCACCCATTCCGGTGGTAGGTGTTCGTAGGTCATAGGGTTTTTTTCGATCGCGCTGACGTGGACCCCCCCTTTATGGGCGAAAGCGCTCAACCCCACGTAAGGCTGGTGTTTATTGGGTTGAAGGTTGGCCAATTCAGCAACGAAATGGGAAACCTCACGCAGTTTGGCCATCTGGGCTTCGTTGAGGCAATCCAGCTTGAGCTTAAACCTGAGATTGGGAAGGATGGAGCAGAGGTTGGCATTGCCGCAGCGTTCCCCGTATCCGTTGATCGTTCCCTGGACGTGGCCAATCCCCAGTTCCACGGCGGCAATGGTATTGGCCACCGCCATTTCGGAGTCGTTATGGGCATGAATTCCCAGGGGGATGGAGATCTGACTCTGGACCGTGTGAATGATTTCGGTCAGTTGGCTGGGAATCGTTCCGCCGTTGGTGTCGCAAAGAACGATGATATCGACTTTCGCCTCCTGGGCGGCCTTGAGAGTGGCCAGAGCGTAATCGGGTTTTCCTTTGAAACCGTCAAAAAAGTGCTCGGCGTCGTAGATGACCTCGGGAACGGAGGCTTTTAAAAACTTCAAGGAATCCCGGATAAGGGTTATGTTCTGCTCCAAAGGGATCCGCAGGGCATCCCGGACGTGTACATCCCATGATTTTCCAAAGATCGTAACGACACGCGTCTTGGCTCCCAGAATGGCTTTGAGGTTAGCGTCATTCTCCGGAGCCGTTCGCGCCCGGGCGGTGGAGCCGAAAGCAGCCACTACAGCCTTTTTTAAGGAGTAGTTGCGGATCTCCCGGAAAAAAGCCATATCTTTCGGATTCGACCCGGGCCAGCCCCCCTCGATATAGTCGATCCCTAAATCGTCCAGACGGGTGGCGATGCGCACCTTGTCTTCGACGGAAAAAGCCACGTCCTCCGCCTGGGTACCGTCCCTCAGGGTGGTATCGTAAACTTTTATCTTTCGGCTTATTCCTTTTTTCGGGTTCATGATTCCTTCCGCATTTCTCCCTTATCCAGGCCGAAAGCCTGGTGCAGCACCCGGGCGGCGAGCTCCCCGTATTTGGCTTCGATCACGCAGGAGATCTTGATTTCCGAAGTGCTGATCATCAGGATGTTGATGTTTTCCTTGGCTAAGGCCGTGAACATTTTCGAAGCCACGCCGGCGTGGCTGACCATCCCCGCTCCAACGATCGACACCTTGGCGATGTTCTCGTCCGCCAGGACCTCCTGGGCTTTGATCTCTTCGGCGGTCTTTTTCACCAGTTTCAAAGCTTTTTTGAAATCGGCCTTGGGAACGGTAAAAGTCAAGTCGGTGCGTCCGTCGGCGCTGGTATTCTGGATGATCATATCCACCACGATATTGGCATCCGAAATGGGCGTAAAGATTTTAGAGGCAGTCCCCGGCTTATCCGAAACTCGAACGATAGTGATGCGCGCCTCGCTCTTGTTATAAGTGACCCCGGAAACTAACACCCGTTCCATTTTCTCATCCTCCTTGGTGACCAAAGTCCCACTCTTGTCGGAAAAAGAGGAACGAACATGAATGGGAACGTTATATTTTTTGGCAAATTCCACCGAGCGGATCTGAAGGACTTTGGCCCCCATGGAGGCCAATTCCAGCATCTCATCGTAGGTGATGCGCGATAGCTTGTGCGCCTCCGGGCAGATATTCGGGTCCGTAGTGTATACTCCTTCCACGTCGGTGTAAATCTCGCAGACATCCGCTTTGAGGGCGGCCGCCAGGGCCACTCCGGTGGTGTCCGACCCTCCGCGTCCCAGGGTTGTAATGTTGCCGTCCTTATCAACCCCTTGAAACCCGGCCACGATGGGAATCCGGCCGGCTTTCAATTCCTTCTTCAGGCGCCGGACTTCCACATCCCGGATGCGCGCTTTGGAAAAAGAATTATCCGTAAGGATGCGTACCTGCATCCCCAAAAAAGATTTAGCCGGAATGGAGAGGGACTCGAGCGTAATGGCCAGCAAAGCCACACTCACCTGCTCCCCGGTAGCCACCAAAGCGTCATATTCCCGCAGGGACGGATTATCGGTGATTTGGTAGGCCAACTGGACGAGCCGGTCGGTCTCCCCGGCCATGGCGGAAACCACCACCACAACGTCATTGCCTTCCTGGCGGGTCTTCGCGGCTCGGCGGGCGACGTTGCGAATGCGGTTCAAATCTCCCATAGAGGTCCCGCCGTATTTTTGCACGATGAGCGCCACCTCATTCCTCCTTTTCCCATTTTTCCCCGAGAAGGTCCACCCTTTTCCTGGCTCCGTCTCCTTTCCCGGCGAAAACAATTTTTCTTTCCGTAGGGCTGATCCACTGGATGTTCACTTCGATTCTCTCTGCGGGCAGAAGCCGGATGGCTTTCTCCGCCCATTCCAACAGGATTACCCCCCGCCCGGAAAACAATTCATCCCATCCCAAATCTTCTACTTCCGCCGCATGCTGCAGGCGGTACAAATCCACGTGGTATACGGGAACACGCCCCTCGTATTCATGGACCAGAACAAATGAGGGACTGGTGATTTCCCGTTCATCTTTCACCCCCAAGCCCTGGGCGATCCCCTTGGCCAGGACTGTCTTTCCTGCACCAAGGTCCCCCGTGAGGGCGACTACAGCCCCCGCGGGAAGGATTGCACCTAAAACCCGGCCGAGGCGCATGGTCTGCTCCGGCCCTTCGGTCATTAATTCCAAATTTCCTGTTTCCGTGTTCTTAATCCTGTCTTTATAAATGGCTTTCCATCCGCATGGCCAGCGGAAAATCATCGATCCGGCTGCTCCCACGCGCTAAGGCGCCCAAGATGCGGGGGGTCTCTTCGATCAGGTCGGTCGCGCACATCCCTCGTTCCCCTTTTTGGTGAGCGACAAAATCCCCCACCAGGCCATGCAAATAAACACCCAATTTGGCCGCTTCGAGCGGCGGAAACCCTTGGGCGAGGAACCCTCCCACCATGCCTGTGAGCACATCGCCCATCCCTCCCGAGGCCATTCCCGGATTTCCCGTGGGGTTTATAAAAACATCCCCTTCCGGGCTAACCACGAGGGAGCGGGCTCCTTTGAGAACAAGGATTATTCCGTTTTCCCGGGCAAACTTCCGGGCTACCTCAATCCGGTTTTGCTGGACTTTCTGAATGGTGCTCCCGAGAAGATGGGCCATCTCACCCGGATGAGGAGTTAGGATTAGATCTTTTCTTTTCCGGCTGATTATATCCATTTTGCCAACAAAGGCGGTCAACCCATCCGCGTCGACCACGGCGGGAATTTCCGTGTGGCTGACGATCCGCTGGATTAACCGGGCCGTCTCCGGGTTCCGGGAAAGGCCGGGTCCGATGGCCAAAGCATTCTTCCCGGAGCAAAGCTCGGCAATCCGCCGCTCGGCTTCGGGGCTGATGGTTTGTTCCCTGGTTTCTGGCAATGGTTCGGTCATGGCTTCGGTCAATTTTACTTCCAAAATCGGGTTGAGGCTTGCCGGAAGGCCTAAAGTAACCAGACCCGTCCCCACCCGGACCGCTGCTTTACAGACCATCGCCGCGGCCCCGGTTTTCCCCGGCGAACCAGAAAGGACGATTAAGTGGCCGAATGTACCCTTATGGGCATTCGGATCTCGCGGGGGAAGACAGTGCAAAAAATCGGCCCCTTCGATCATATAATCCTGGATTTTTTCCGATTCGACGGCCGACCGGGGTAAAGAGATGTCCACCAGCTCCAATGGACCGCACCATTTAGCCCCCGGCAGCACTAAAAGGCCTCTTTTCGGCAGCCCGAAAGTGACGGTTAAGGCCGCCTGGATGCAGATCCCGAGGATTTGCCCACTGTCCGAGTCGAGGCCGGAAGGGATGTCGATGGAAACCACGGGTCGGTTCAAGGAATTGATAAAAGCGATTAAATCATATAAAAACTCTTTCACCGGACCTTTTAAACCCGTTCCCAAGATCCCGTCGACCAGGAGGTCATTCGCTGCCATTCTCTCTCGGATTGCTTTAAAGGCTTCCTGATTCCGGATTGAGGCAACCTCTCCCCCCATTCGTTGCAGGATTTCCAGGTTGACCGCAGCATCCCCCTTTACTTCTTCCTTCGCTGCCAAGAGGTAAACCTGGCAGGCAACTCCCCGGTTTATAAGGTAGCGGGCCACTGCCAACGCATCGCCCCCGTTATTCCCCCTTCCGGCAAAAACTCCGACCCGCATGGTCGAAAGGCCGGGGAAATGCCGGAACATTGAGTTGACCGTGCCCCTGGCGGCGTTCTCCATCAACACCAGTCCCGGAATGCCAAACTCCTCGATGGCTTTCCCGTCCAGCTTCCTCATAATTTCAGCAGTGGCAAGTTTCATACCGGCACCTTAAATAAGCTCTCAGCGGTCAGCATTCAGCGATCAGCAAAAAAAAATTATTTTGCTGAAAGCTGCTTATTTTTCCAGCACAACCATCGCGATGCTGAAACCGCGGTCGTGGGTTAAGCTCAAGAGGATCCCCTCGATCCCCTCTTTTCGGCAGATCTCCTGGGCCATGCCGCTCAGTTTCAAAATTGGCTTCCCCAGGGGGCCGCGCTGTACCTCCATGTCTTTCCAATGAACCCCACGGCGGATGCCGATCCCCAGGGCCTTGACGAACGCTTCTTTGGCGGCAAATCGGGCCGCGTAATTGGGAAATGGATTCCTCTTCCTTGAACAATACTCTATTTCTCCGGGAGTGAAGATTTTTTTCTCGAATCTCTCCCCCCACCGCTGGATGGCGTCCTCCATCCGCTGCACCATGACCAGATCAATACCGATGCCGTAGATCATACCCGTTAAAAAAAAACTAACAGTTTAGCCCCCTCACCCTTCCCCTCTCCCCCGCAAAAGGGGGAGAGGGCGGGGTGAGGGGGAAAGATAAAAAAGCAAATCCCTATACAATAAATTTAAATTGCCAATTTCAACATTATGGGCATTTCTCTTTGAAATTTTGCGGTTCTTTCCAAAACGCGAAATTGATGCAAAAAAAACAGCATTCAGGAGCCAGATTAAAAACTGCTATTTTATTCTTTCCTTCATCTCCCGGACCGCCCGATCGAGACCCACAAGGACAGCCCGGGAGATGATGCTGTGCCCGATGCTGTATTCTTCTATCCCCGGGATGGCCATAAAGGGTAAGACGTTCTGATAATCAAGACCGTGCCCGACATTCACCCGCAGACCGAGACGACGCGCCTGTTGAACTGCCCGGGCGATGCGCTGCAATTCCTTCCGGCGGTTTTCTTCGTCCGGTTCGTCGCAATATTTCCCCGTATGAATTTCAATAAAATCCGCCCCTACCCTTTTGCTGGCCTTCACCTGCGGCCCATCGGCGTCGATAAAGAGGCTGACTTGAATTCCGGCTTTCTTCAGCTTGGCGATGCTTTTTTTCAGGGCCTTCTGGTTGGCCCGCACGTCCAACCCCCCTTCGGTGGTCAACTCTTGGCGGCGCTCGGGGACAAAAGTAACCAGGTCGGGTTTGACGCCGAGGGCAATCTGGAGGATCTCTTCGGTGTTGGCCATTTCCAGGTTGAGCCTCGTTTTAACCACCTGGCGCATAAGCTCTAAGTCTCGATCCTGGATATGGCGCCGGTCCTCGCGCAGATGGACGATGATTCCATCGGCCCCGGCGATCTCGGCCATAACGGCGGCGGCGACCGGGTCCGGCTGTTTTCCCCGGCGAGCTTGCCGCAGGGTGGCGACATGGTCAACGTTTACCGCGAGTCTGGACAAGGTTCGCTCCTTTTCGTCAATGTTCAGCCGCCAGCCTAAAACTTTTAAAACTATTTAGCCACTGAGGTCACAGCGCGGCATAGCCGCAACCAAAAGAATAAATTTTTCTTAATACTAAAAGCAGTCCCAGAAATCCCCCCTCCCCCCCTTTATTAAAGGGGGGTTAGGGGGGATTTTAGCGGCTCTTCTCCAAATCATTTTTGCTTAACAAAATTTCAAGATTTTGAACGTTAGTAGTACAGAGAGTACAGATCTCTCTGTGGCCTCGGTGAACTCTGTGGCCAATAAGTTTTAATATTTTTGTCCTTTAATCTTTTTCCTTTTTTGGGCTGAACTGTTACAAAGTATTTATATTCTGCTGGAC
>CAZIDC010000136.1:0-7599 GCA_964537885.1 uncultured Syntrophaceae bacterium
CGCAGAACCTTTCCCATATAGCCCCCCAGCGCTTGTTCCCCCATGTTTCCTCCTTTGTCTGATCCTGTTGGTTAGAATTCATTTATTTTTCATACTAGGCCATTATAAAGGACCATCGCCATCCCATTCAATGTAGACGATAAGAAAGATCCTTCCATTTCCTGGCCGCTAAATTAGCCTGGTCCGACCCGCATGGGCATGGCCCGAAGGCCCCCGCCCTTTCCCCTTTTCTTTATTCAGGGTTACAGGCAAGTTCACTTTGAACCGACGTCCCGGCTTACATAAGTAAAAGAAAGCGAATCAGTTTTATTCCGGTTCCGCACTGCGCAGGTGTTTGATCTTGGCGCGGCGATGCTTGCTCTCCAGCCGTCGTTCCTTAGATGCCAGCGTGGGCTTTGTCCTTTTGCGGATTTTGGGCCTTTGGGCTGCCTGGCGGATCAGGCCCAACAGTCGGGCAACAGAGTCCTGGCGGTTCTGTTCCTGGGTGCGGAACCGCCGGGCATCGATGATAAGATAACCTTCCTTGGTCATACGCTTTCCGGCTAAACGGGTAAGGCGTTCCCGAACGTCTTCGGGAAGGGAAGGGGAATGGGCCACATCGAAGCGGAGCTGCACGGCCGTGGCGACCTTATTGACATTCTGCCCGCCCGGGCCGGAGGCGCGGATGAATTGCTGATGAATTTCTTCCTCATCGATCATGATCGTGTCGGTAACTCGAATCATGCCTCCAGTGTACGCCGGGTTGGCTTCTCTGGCAAGCGCCGTTTCCCCCCCGGCCAAGAACGCATTCTTGCGGACCATTTTATCCTTATTATGCATATGTAACTGCGGAGGGACCCATCAGTGCGTCACCAAAGCGCATGTCAGGGGCGGAGAGCGGAAAAGTGAGCATGAACGGGAGGAAAGGGATTCGCTTCAAAAAAAACAAACCTCATTAGCCTAAGAACCTGCCTTCCCCTTCCTTAAGGGGATCATCTGACGGAGGGAAAAATCTGCAACCCAACCTTGGAGAAAATCCTGACTTCCACCGGATGCGCATCCCAAGGGCCGCTTCCGAAGAAACCGGCGCTGTTCCTCCGCTCATTTCGGGACCATTCGGTATATTTTGTCGTCGCCCTGCCTGGGACGGCCTCGGCCATCCCGGTTGCTCGTCAGAAAGTAAAGAGCCCCCTCATGTCCTTCCACCAAGTCCCTGAGCCTTCCATACTTACCATCCCGATAATCCTTCGCAAACCACCGCTCTATATTCGCGACCTTATAGTTCCCCTTTTCCTTTATCACCTTTATCCTGGTCAGGGCTTCACTTTTCAAGGTTGCCACCAACAAGTCATTCTTGAGGTGCGAAAGCAATTTGCCGCTATGAAAGGTGATCCCGGATGGAGGCGTTGTCCTTTTCCAGACAACGATAGGATCGATATAAGGTCTCAGCCCGGGCGCCCCAACCACTTCCGGCCAGCCGTAGTTCCCACCCTTGGTGATCACGTTGATCTCATCGTTGGCAAAAAGAAAAAATTCCGCCGATGGGCCGTGCTCAGATTCAAACAAATCTTTCGTTTCCGGGTGCCAGGAAACCCCCTGAGGATTTCTGTGCCCGTATGAATAAATGGCGGATCCTTTAAAAGGATTGTTTTCAGGGATTTCCCCTTCCGGCGTTATTCTCAATATCTTTCCGGCCAGAGAATTCAGGTTTTGCGCCAGCTCGCCGTTGAAGGTCTCCCCGGTCGTTATGTAAAGCAGTCCATCGGGCCCGAAGGAGATCCTTCCGCCGTTATGGAACCTGCCACCGGGGATATGATCAATAATCACCCGGTCGAGGATTCCTTTTTCACCGAGGTCTTGAAGTCTGATAACTCGATTATAAAGATTCCCCTTTTCCCGGTAGGTGTGCATGGCATAGAGATAACGCTTCCTCGGAAAATCAGGATGGAGGGCCAAGCCCATGAGGCCCCCTTCCCCTACATGGGCTACCTCCAGGACGGCGAATGGGTTTTTCTGGAGTTTCCCACGGTTGATCAGCCGAATCCTCCCCGGCCTTTCGCTTACCAGTGCCCGGCCATCAGGAAGAAATACAAGCGACCAGGGTATCTCGAGATTCTCTATCCAAACCTCGACCTTTATCCCTATCCCCTCCGGGAAGAATTCATCCTCTACGGCTTGGGGCGCCTTGCCCACCACCGGCGCGGAGATGGCTAACCCACTATAAAAAAGAAGAAAGAAAAAAGATAAAATGCTCAACAAATGCCTCACGCCCCACCCTTCGCGGCCATAAGCAGCTTCTTTTTTCAGATTGTCATTCATTATGTTCCCGAAGGGAATAAGGTGAATCCCTTATTTTACAGCAAGAGAGGCCGTATATTTCCCGATAGAAATCAGAGAGGAAAAAGGCCGGGTCTGGCCCGGGAAGGTGGCAACTTTTTTTGAAAAAGAGAATTAGCATTAGGCAGAGAAGGCAAAGATATGGTAGGTTATTCGCATTTGAGTAATATAAATCGTGGAATATCTATACGACTGAAAAGGACCGGCAGGTCAAGGGAACTGCGGTTAACTTTGCAGGATCGCTTGGGGCGTAACCGGGTCATAGGGGCTATGAATGGGATTATCGAATAAGATAGACTTATGGCTGGCCGGCATTTGCCTATCCCGCGTGGGCACAGGGTTGGTGCTTATAACCTATGCCGCGGCCCTCCCGGTCCTCCAAAGAGAATGGGGCATGTCCGCAACGACGGGGGGGTCCATCTCCTCCGCCAACCAAATCGCCTATGCCGTGTCCTTGGTGATTTTCTCCAGCCTTGCCGATTTATGGGGGGCGAAAAGAGTCTATTTGGGATCGATGACCGCGGGCGCCGTCTCGGCCCTTTTCTTCGCCGGCTTCGCCCGCGATTATTATTCGGGGATCGTCCTTTACACCCTGGTGGGTTTGTCCCTGGGCGGCTCGTACACCACCGGCCTCATGCTCCTCACCGAACGTTACTCCTCCGCCAAGCGGGGCATGGCCATGGGCTTTTTTATTGCCAGCACTTCGGCCGGCTACGCTTTGTCGCTTTTGATCAGCGGATTGGCCCTGCCCCTGGGAGGGTATAAACTCTCCTTTTTCCTCACCTGCCTGGGAACGCCAATTGGGGCGGCCATAGCTTGGGTCGCCCTCTGGCGGACCAGGAACACCGTGGTCGGGCGCCAGGCCAAGGGCGGATTTGTCAGGGATGTGGTCAGGAATAAGCCGGCCATGCTGATGATTGCCGGCTACTGTTTCCATAGTTGGGAACTTCTGGGCATGTGGACCTGGACACCGGCTTTCCTTGCCGCTTGCTTCGCCTTTGGCGGAGCGGAGGCTTTAAAAGCAGCCGGCCAGGGTTCCTACGCCACGGCCTTTTTCCATTTCACCGGTATTTGGGCTTCTTATTCCATGGGGCTTTTATCCGACCGTCGAGGTCGGGCGACGATGCTGTTGGCTCTGTCTGGAATGAGCACAATTTGCTCTTTTGTTTTCGGCTGGACGATCGGCTGGCCGCTTGCGATCACGATCGGCCTGGGCGCGATTTATGCCTTTTCTTGCCTGGGCGACTCGCCGGTACTCTCCGCCGCCCTGTCCGAAGCCGCTGACCCGGCTTATCTGGGCGCAGTCTACGGCTTGAGATCGCTTTTTGGGTTCGGCGCGGGCGCGGTGGCGCCTTTAGTTTTCGGGCTCATTCTTGACTGGACCAACCCGGCCGCCGTCGACAGGGTTTACACCCATTGGGGGTGGGCGTTTTCTTCCCTGGGTCTCGTCGGTCTGGGAGCGTTGGTAGTAGCGTTTATCTATAAGCGACAACAAGAAACCGAGAGTTCGAAACCAGGGCGGCCCTGATCCCATAGCGCTTGGCCACACGATAGATTTCCTGCTTCGCAGCCATTGTGCCAAAGAGTGATTCTCTCGGATTTTCAGGAGGGTGAAAAGCTCGTCAAGGACTCCACTGCCACCGACTCCCGCGCACGATCAACTCGGTGATTCCCACCTCTGCAATACACTTCGATCAGCCCCATCTACTGCAATACGCGCCTCCCACCTGTCGTATCCCCTCGCCAAAAGCTCGTCGTATTTAGTCTCCCCATGCCGGACATGGGCCGATACAGCCAATCGTACCGCCTCCTCATCCATCGCCCTGGCAGAGGCAGACCTACCGATCCGGCCGCTATACTTGCGACACGCGTGCTCTGCTATCGCTCGTTCTCTTCCTTTGGGACATCCTGGGAAGAGATCTCTCACCCGAGCGCCAAATTGGTCGACATACTGCCGGTCCAATTCCTCTCTCCGGACGGCCTCCCGCTCCCTCCGACGTTCTCTGATCTCGCTGTTGGAAAATGGGGCATAAGTAAATAAGTATTATTTTTTCCCTTTGCCGAGTCTACAATGAAACGAAATTCCTTGTAACTCTTCACTTCATCCCCCAGATTTTAGCAATCCTTATCGTCTTCTATAGGCTACGCGCTCTCCCCGCAGATGGAAGTCGATTTTCTTGGCCGGCCTTTTCGGCTCCGCCATCAGCTGACGAATTGCCGATACCAGGGATTGAATCGCCTCATCATGGCTCTCAATATTTCCCTCAAGCTCGGCCAGCCTACCACCCAATGTTTTATGAGCCGATAATATTTCACGGAGTCTAACAAAAGCCCGGACCTCAAAAAAGCTAACCTCATGAGCCCGCGGGGATTGAGAACGGCGGCCAACATAATAACCCCATGCTCAGTGAAAAAATAGGGCTCATAGCGTCTCCCCCCATGCTTCTTTTTTGAGGTCGCAAAATGCGACCTCAAATTATTGACCTCTGCCGGATTTAATTGAAACATAAATTCCCCGGGGAAACAATCTCTGTTCAGCTTCACTTGTTCGCTCAACCGTTTGGTCGAAACCCGTAGAGATCCCCGAGGTCAGCATCCAGCATCACCTTCTTCCCAGGGGGTCAAAAGCATCTTAAAAGACAGAAATAGCAATCTAAAAATATCGTTTGGCGCTCTTCGCGGCCTTGCGTGACCTTTGAACTGGTGGACTAACTCTGTAGGCAAACGCCAAAATCCGACACCATTTTAACATTCGAATATTATTTTCTTATCGGAAAATCGTTTGCCTACAACTGTCGAACCCAGGCGAAACAAAACAAACTGGTGTATTCTTTGTTCATTCGAATCGTGGAAGGAGGATATCGGTGGCCAGGAGGCAGGTTTTTATGAATAAGATTTTGAAGATGGGTTTACCAATAAAACAATCAAGCGCCAAAAGTTTCCTGCTTGCCCTACTGAATTAGTTTCAATTGATGATTTGAATTTGAATTCTTTTCATATTTCATTTCCCAAAGCGACCATAAAAATATATATATTGGAATTAAAAATAGCGGCTGAAAATGAATGTAACTGGAAATCCTATGCAACGGATACGATATAAATCCTATTATCAGAATTACCCTTTGAAGAGTGTTTGGGGTATTCCCCTTCAGCAGTTGAAAATCCAAAATCAATAAAACGGGTAAGACCAGCAGGGATAAATCATAATATTGCGTATGTAAGCTGATCAGCAAAGATCCCGAAATGGCTAATGCACAAAATAATCTAAAATCGCCATGCTGGGGGTTGGCCTTTCTCCATATAAAAATTAGAAATAAAATTAGGCTACCGATAATTCCATAACCAAAATATTGAATCAATTTAATTAAACTTGCATCGCCTCTTATTTTTTCCAGCGGCTGAATAATCGAAAAGTCGAAAACCTCCATAATGGAAATATGCGTAGCTCCTCCCGCGATCCTTTCCTGTGCCCAATATAGTCCGCTCACCGAACCCAACATCTTTACCGGCCAATCCCAACCGCAAAACATTGCACCTAATAAGTAGTGGCCCAGTCCGATCAGAAGAGCTACCTCAAACGTTTGCCACTTTTTCTTAAGCAACAGCAAACCGAGCAACGGAACGCCGTATTGAGGTTTGAATAGCAAAAGGCCCAATGCCAACCCGGCTTTCCCCTGCTGATTTTTTACGATCGCAACATACCCCCAGCATAAAAGAAAGAAGGTCAGTGCCGCATTTTGTCCCCCGATAATAGTATGCATCATCGGCATCCAAACCATTCCTAGCAATCCGGCAAGCCACCAATCGGAAGATATTCCTTTCAGTTGCGATTTAAGAGCGAACATTCCAAGAATGAAAAATGAAATCATTATTAATGTGTGAGTGTGGAACGCAATTCGATAAGGAAGGAAAGAAAAAACACTGTATGTGACCGCCACCGAGGCAGGATTGATATAATAGAGAAGGCCTTTCATTTCTTCCGGGGCAAGAATTTGGTTTTGCACCCGTTTTTGATATTCCGGATCGTAAATTTTCGTCCCCTTTCCCTCCTGAATGATTTTCCCCGCCAAATAGAAAGTTATGAAGTCCCCGCCAATTACAACTCCCTGATTGTTCACAAGGTTTTTTGTTGAAATATGGTAACCGAAATAAGTAATCGACCAAATTGCCAAGAAAATAATCGATAATAATCGCAGCCTATTTTTACTGGTCAATTTTTCAACAATAGAGTGTTTCTCTCTTTGCTGGAAAGATGAGGGCATTAATTTCTTCTCTGAACTCAATAATTTTCCCAACAAAGTTTTTCCGATATGGATCTCCAAAGAAAGATCTCAAAAAATCTTGCTTAAAATTTCTATGAACTTCTTAACGCCATTCTAATCCTAACAAGATCTCTTATCATAATTAAAGAATCAAGAACTGGATTCACCTTCGATTGCTTAGAATTTATCCATCTTACGGGAACCTCAACTATTCTATAGCCCTTCTTTTTTGCCCGGGCTAAGATTTCGACATCAAAAGCAAATCTTTCAGTTTTCAATTCTCTAAATAACTCTCTTGCCACCCCACCTTCAAATAGCTTAAATCCGCACTGGGTGTCATTAAAATCTTCTAAAACAATTAATTTGACCAACTTATTAAATATTTTCCCCATACCCTGTCGCCACCAGGGTTGCCTCCTAATAATCTTGCTTAGCATAAGACCTCTGGACCCTATTGCAATTTCACTTTTTTTGGATTCAATAAACGGCAAGACTTCCTCAAATTCCTCTATCGGAGTAGATAAATCGGCATCTGAAATTAGAACTAATTTTCCGCGGGAAGACAAAACTCCCACTCTTAAAGCATATCCTTTTCCTCTATTTTCTTCATAGGCATTAATTCTGAGGGTAGGTACCTCAGCGGCCATTTTAATAAGAACTTCATTGGTTTTATCCGTACTTCCATCATTCACTACAATTATTTCGTGGTTAATTTTCTTTCTCTCTAAAAAATTAAATATCTCACATAAAGAATTCTTTATCCTTTTTTCTTCATTATATGCCCCGATAACGATAGAGATCATATGATTAGAAGTTATTCCCATTTTTATTTTAGCTAAATCTATCCAAGCTTAATGAATTGGAATATTATTTTTTTTGTCACTTTCATCCTTAATGTAGGGCTTCACATTTTTGTATTTTTCAATTAAATTTGAAAATTCAGCGGTATTCTTAAGGAATATATTAGCCACTTTGTCGGAAAAAATAAGTTTCCAATCATTTCTTTCAAGTAAATATCTTG
>CAZIDC010000137.1:0-7509 GCA_964537885.1 uncultured Syntrophaceae bacterium
GGTTGGTTGACTGGATGGAGGGGCGTCTTCCCCTCCAACACACGAATGACATCTTCCGCCACCAAGCTCATCCTTTTTAACGCCTCCTCCGTGTGGGCCGCCATGTGAGGCGTCCCTATGAAATTTTCAAGCTGGAGCAAAGGATGATCTTTCGTGGCGGGTTCCACTTCATAGACATCGGATGCCGCCCCGGCAATCCTCCCCTCTTTTAGAACGTTGTAGAGGGCCTTCTCATCCCAGATCGGCCCCCTCGCCAGGTTGATGATATAGGCCGTGGGCTTCATCATCTTGAACTCCCTCTCCTTGATGAGCCCCTTTGTGGCGGGCAACATCGGAAGGTTGATGGAGATGTAATCGCATTGAGACAAGACCTCCTCCAGGCTTTGTTTGACGGCATGGATCTCCTTCTCCGCCTCCTCATATCGCAGCGCATCATAGTAAAGAACCTTCATATCAAAACCTCTATATCCGATGCGGCCCACGGCCTTACCAATCCGACCGAAGCCCAGGATGCCCAGGGTTTTTCCGTGAAGTTCATTGCCGATATATTGATAACGGGCTTCCCATCTTCCCTCTTCGCGAAACGCCTTTTCCCCTTTCTTCAGCATCTTCGAAAGCATCAGGGCCAACCCGAAAAAATGCTCCGCCACCGAGACATCATTGGCATCCGGTGTATTGACCACCCATATCCCCTTATCGGTGGCGGCTTCCAGATCGATGTTCTCCACCCCGACCCCGTGTCGTCCGATGACCTTGAGCCTCGGGGCCGACTCCATCAATCTTTTGGTCACCCTTCCGTTGGCACGTATGATGATCCCATCTATTTCCTTCACCTCCTGGATGAGGGAAGCCTCTTCCAGCGAACGGGCGAAAAGAATTTCTCCCTTCTCTTTTAGAAGAGCCTTCCCATCTTCATGCATATCCTCGTAGAGCAGGACTATAAATTTTTTCATATGGGCGCTATCCCCCCTTCTTCATATCGCAACGCTTCCCTTCAATTGGGTCAAGTAACTATTTTTGGAAATCGTAAGATGTTTGACAATGAGCTTCTCCAACTGGGATAGATTTTTATCCTCAATAGCCTGTATCATCTCTCGATGTTCAACGATGGACTGTTCAATTCGGCGGGGCAACGACCAGGCATTGAATCGAACAATATGGGCTTTGGTGCGAAGGTAATCAATCACCTCATAGAGATAACTATTATGGCAGGCTTTAAAGATCATCCGGTGAAATTCAGAATCCTTCTCAATCATCTGATGCGTTTTTTCCCGAAGATGCCTTGCCACCTCTTTGGAAAGTCTTTTCAGTTCCTGAATCTCTTTCGAGGTAATATGCTCGATGACGAGTTTCGCCGCAATTTTTTCCAATTCGGTTCGAACAAAATAAATTTCCTCAATTTCTTCGGTCGTCAGGTCCGCTACCACCACCCCTCGATAGGGAGTGGCCCGAACGAGCCCCCTTGCCTCCAGACTCTTCAAGGCTTCACGGATCACGGTCCGGCTCACGCCAAATCTTGAAATAAGATCCATCTCGACCAGACGCTCCCTCGGCTTGAAACGACCCGAGAGGATATCGCCTTCGATCTCCTTAAAAATTCTGATTGAATTAATGCTTGACATTTAAATGATCTTTTATCTAATATAGGATTTAATTTTAATACAATTTTGTATACACTTTTTAAAATCACCTGTCAACCTTTTCCCTCAGGGGGTCTCTTGATGAAACGATTTGAAGGTCTCTTCAGCCCTTTCCGAATTGGAAATATAGAATTAAAAAATCGAATCGTGATGCCGCCCATGGCGACCCACTTTGCCGATCTTGATGGCTCCGTGAATGACCGGCACATCGCTTATTATGTCGAGCGGGCAAGAGGTGGGGTGGGCTATATCACCTCTGAACATACCGGTGTTTTGAAACAGGGCAGGGCTTTCCCCAATATGGCGCTCATCGATGCCGATCAACAGATCCCGTCGTTTAAAAAATTGGTGGAGGCCATCCATCAAGAATCTGGAAAGATTGTGATTCAGATCAATCACGCCGGCCGTCAGACCTCTTCCTCGGTCACGGGTTCCCCCATTGTCGCTCCCTCGGCCATCCCCTGCCCTGTCAGAAAGGAGATGCCCCACGCCATTTCCTTTGAGGAGATTCAAAAGATCGTGGAAGCCTTTGGGGAAGCAGCACGGCGGGTTAAGGAGACAGGGGCTGATGGCGTAGAAATCCATATGGCCCACGGATATCTGATCAATCAATTCCTTTCTCCTTTTTCTAACAAAAGGGAGGATGAATATGGAGGCGATGCGGATCGACGCATGCGAATGGCCATCGATGTATTGAGGACCGTTCGAAATCAAGTGGGTCCCGATTTTACGGTCCTCTGCCGTCTCAGTGCCGATGAATATGTGGAAGGCGGATTGAAACTCGAAGACACAAAAGAAATCGCAAAGGCATTGGAGAGGAATGGAGCCGATGCCCTCCATATCTCGGCCTGTGTGGCTGCATCGGGATATTTGAACCACCCTCCTTATTATGCGGAGGAGGGTGTTTTTGTTCACCTCGCTCAGGGAATCAAATCTACGGTCTCCATTCCCGTCATCGCCGTGGGTCGAATCCGCACCCCTGAACTGGCCAATAAAATACTGGAAGAGAGAAAAGCCGACCTTATCTCCATGGGAAGGGCTCTAATCGCCGATCCATACCTGCCTTTGAAAGCATTAGAAGGAAGAGCAGATGATATTGTGCCCTGTATCTCCTGTAACCGCTGTATTCAAAGCATTCGAAAAGGGGCCCTTCAGTGTGCGGTCAATCCGGAAACCGGTCGGGAGGAAATGTTTAAGCTCAAAAAGACGGATCGTCCAAAAAAGGTTTGGATTATCGGTGGAGGTCCGGGAGGCATGAAGGCTGCTCAAATCGCAGCCCTTCGTGGCCACGAAGTTACTCTATACGAAGCGCAGGTGAGATTAGGAGGACGATTTCTTCTCGCCGCCATCCCCCCGAAAAAACAGGTTCTCAAAGAATTTATCGATTATCTCGCCAATCAACTGGGGAAGCTTTCCTTAAAGATCGTTTTGGGCAAATCCTTTGATCCGGCCCAGTTCGAAAACGAAAGACCTGATGCGGTCATCATAGCAACCGGGGCCAAGCCTTTCTTCCCGAAGATCGACGGAATCCAAGAATCCGACGCTATCTCAGTGGAAGAGGCATTATCAGATCCCATTCGCCTCGGAAAGAAAATCCTCGTTATTGGCGGTGGGGGGATTGGAGCAGAGGTGGCAGACTATCTTTCTGAAAATGGAAAGGAGGTCACACTCATTGAGATGAGAGAAGGAATTGCATTAGATCTGGTTGGCCACCTTCAGCACTTTTTGAATCTGAGATTGAGGGGAAAAGGAGTTCAGATCTTGACCTCTACGAAGGCCATTCGATTTGAGAAAAAGGCTCTATGGGTAGAAGACTCTCAGGGGACCAAGAAGCTTGAAGGGTTTAATAACATTGTGATGGCTTTGGGATCGATACCCAATGATGAATTGGTAGGTTCGATCAAGGATAAAGTTTCGGAATTCCATGTGATCGGCGATGCATCAAAACCGAGAGAGGTGATGGAAGCAGTGCTTGAGGGAGAAGAGGTCGCCCTCAAAATTTAGCAAAAGGAGGTGAGATGGGTTCAGTGAGACTGGGTTCAGAGCTATTCTTTGTTGGGTCCAGCGCGTGATTGCCTGCAGGTGGCAGGGGGATCACGCCCTACAAAAATGATGAAAAACAAAATGCCTTTGTAATAATTAATAATAACGAAAGGAGGGCTCAGCTATGTTAGGAAAAAGAAAATTGTTTGCGGTGGGCATATTCATTCTTATCTCTATTCTCTTTATCCCCATGATGGCCTTTCCCGCTGAGAAAAAGGTCGTCCGTGTTTGGCACACGGAGACCGAGCCCCAATCGGTCGCGGGGTTCCAGCAGATCATCAACGACTTCGAGAAACTGCACCCGGACATCACGGTGAAGCAGGAGGCCCTGGCCTGGGGCGACCTGGAAGCCAAGCTGACTGCGGCCTTGGCCGCGGGCGCACCCCCGGACGCCACCCATGGACAAGCCGTGACGTGTGCGTCATTTTATGCGAAAGGCCTCTTGCGGGACCAGGAGGATATCGCCGCCTCCATCGGCCGGGACAACATCTGGGAGGCCGTTCGGAGGCAATGCTTCCACGATGGGAAGTACTACGGAATCCCTCATTCGGCGGCCACATCGCTCCTGATCTACCGAAAGGACATCTTCAAGGCGAAGGGATTGAAGCCGCCGGAGACCTGGGATGACTTCATCAAAATGGCCGAAGCCATGATGGAGCGGGACAAAGACGGTCGTGTGACCCGTTACGGTCTCTCCCTCCCTGGCGTGGGCCTCTTCATCAATATTGCGGTGGGAGAACTGACTAAGGGGAACGGCGGGCGACTCTTCGACCTCAAGACGGGCCGACCCACCTTCACCGAGAAGCAGGTCATCGAGGTGCTCGATTTCTACAAGAAACTTAGCGCCACGGTCCTGCCACCTGGCTGGTTGGGCCATGGGTATTTGGACACCTTTGCCAACCTGGCCACTGGCAAGACCGCCATACTCTATCAGGGCTATGGTCGGGGCGCAGGCTACATCGAGAAGTACGCGGCCCCGGGAACAGCCGATCCCGAGCACTTCGGGGTGTTGGTGAAGCCGCATGGGCCATCCGGCAAGGAGACGGCGGCCCAGATCGATGCCGAGCCATGGATGATCTTCAAGAACGCGAAGTACCCGGAAGAGGCGGCCGAGTTCCTGAAGTTCTTCTTCAAGGAGGAGAATTACATCAAGTACCTGCACACGGTGCCGATCCACCTTCTGCCCACCCTCAAATCGGTGCGTGCGAACCCGGCCTACCAGGCCAATGAGATGGTCCGCAAGTGGAAGGAGTGGCAGGACATGCAATACCGCTACTTCGACACGGGTCAGGCCAAGCCGACGCTGATCGTAGACTGGGACGACCTGAAACTCCCCTTCGGCCTCGAGATCCTTGGTTCCGGCATCGTCCCTGACATGGTGACGGATGCTGTTCGAGGGATGCCCTCTGCACAGGCCGCAGCCAAGGCCCAGGCCCGGGCGGAGGAATTGATTACAAAGCTTGGTCATAAGCGCTGGTAGGTTGTCAGCGGATCGCTGGCTGGGCACATGCTTGCTTTAATTTTTCTAAGCGGGTGTGTGGACGGCCTGATCATTACAAAAAAATATTGCAGAGTGCCCCGGCATGTGGGCGGGGATGAAGGCGGCGATTTAAAAACCGATAGGCAGTCCCGCAAAAGGCGGGACTGCCCTGTATTGCATTTTCTTGGTAAACCCCGTTAGAAAGTCTTCGACTTTCCAACGGGGAGTTCATGCGGGGCTTTAAACCCCGTGTGAACTCCAAAAGGAATTTTATCTTCATCCCCGCTGTAAGCAGCGGGAATTTCTAACGGGGTAAAGGTTTGAAAGCACACTCCACTGACGTTTCAATGCAACATCCGGGGAAACCAAAACATCGCGAGCAGCTGGCGGGATACTTGACCATTTCTCCCGCGCTGATCCTGATTCTGGCCCTCACGCTCTACCCTGTCGCCTACTCCATCTGGCTTAGCCTTCTTGAGAAACACTCATTCTTCCCGCAGGAACGCTTTGTCGGCCTGGAGAATTTCTTCTATCTGTGGAAGGATCCGGAATTTTGGTCGAGCCTCTGGCTTGGGGTAGTCTATTCCGTATGGACGATCTTCTTCCAAATCATCCTGGGGGTGGCGGCCGCCCTCATTCTGAATGAGACCTTCATGGGACGGGGTCTGGTTCGGGCAATTGTTCTGTTCCCTTACATGATCCCAACCATCGTGGCCGTGATCCTATGGAAGTGGCTGCTCAACGACCTCTATGGGGTCGTCAATTATTGGATGCTCGATCTGAGGATCATCAGGGACCCAATCAGTTGGCTGGGCGCTGATCACATTATGCTCTCCGTGATCGTGATGAGCGTCTGGCAGTTCTTCCCCTTCGTCCTACTGAGCATCCTGGCCCGGTTGCAGACCATCCCCCCAGAGCTGTACGAGGCGGCCAAGGTGGACGGGGCCTCGGCCATCCGGCGCTTCCTCCACATCACGCTGCCGCAGATCCGGGGCATCCTGTTCGTAGTGATCCTCCTCCGAAGCATCTGGATGTTCACCAAGTTTGACACCGTCTGGCTGATGGGAGAGGGGGCGGGGGCCGGACGCTTCATCCGGACGCTCCCGGTATATGCCTACATGCGGACCATGACGTACTACCAGGCGGGCCTCGGCGCGGCGCTAGCGGTGATTATGTTCGCCATCCTGGTGGTTTGCACAGTCATTTACTTTGGTCTGTTCCGAGAGGAGGCGGATATCGGATGAATCACTGGCGATTGCGACGGCTCTCGACCCGTGGCCTCCTGTACGTGGGGGCGGCGCTCCTGGCCCTCCAGGCTGCCTTTCCCTTCTTCTGGATGGTCTCGACTTCATTCAAACCACCTGTAGAAGTCTTCGCCCAACCCCCGACATTCATTCCCGTGGATCCGACCTGGGATAACTTCTGGCGGCTTTTCACCGCCACTAGCTTCCTTACCTACTTCCGAAACAGCATCGTCGTCTCAGGCTTGGCAGTCCTGCTGACCATGGTGGTGAGCGCCGCTGGAGCCTACAGCCTCACTCGGTACCGATACTTAGGCAGGGAGAAGATCGCAGGGCTCATCCTGTGCACCTACATGTTCGCTCCCATCATGGTTGTGATACCCTTCTTCATCCTGGTGAAGAAGATGGGAATCGAGAACACCCACTTCGCCCTGGTCTTAGCCTTCACCTCGTTCTGTCTTCCGTTCACCCTCTGGCTGATGCGGGCTTTCTTCAAGACCATCCCCGTGCAGTTGGAAGAGGCTGCCCTGGTGGACGGCGCGGGCAGGGTACGCGCGGTGATCTACGTGGTTCTGCCCCTGGCCCTGCCAGGGATCATCGCCACGTCTATCTTCACTTTTATCCTGGCCTGGAACGACTACATCTTCACACGGATCCTCATCACCTCGGACGAGCTTAAGACGCTACCGGTGGGGGTGCAGGACCTCTTTCACTCGGCGCTCGTTGACTGGGGACTAATCATGGCCGCCGGAATGATGATCACGATTCCGGCGTTGCTCTTTTTCGTGTCCGTGCAACGGTATCTTATCCGCGGCTGGGGCGCCGGCGCTGTTAAGGGCTAATTGCAAATTGCAAAATTAGTCCCGCCACGGCGGGACAAAATTAGCAAGGTATTTTCCCGATCGTTTTTTCTCAGTTCATTACTAATTGCTAATTTTTCAATGTCTATTTTTCATGATCTTTAAGAAAGGAGAAGTAGAAAAATGCGACTCAAAGACAAAACCGCTTTAATTACAGGGGGAGGAAGAGGTATTGGCGCAACCACCGCTCTGATGATGCTCTCTGAAGGGGCCAAGGTGGGGATTGCGGATATAAACGAAGACTC
>CAZIDC010000138.1:0-7395 GCA_964537885.1 uncultured Syntrophaceae bacterium
TCGAGGTGGCTCAGCACCTGGGGGATGAAGTTGTGCGCTGCGTGGCCATGGATACGTCAGATGGATTGGTTCGCGGGATGAAGGCGGCCTATTATGGGGAACAGATTACCATGCCCGTCGGCCGGGAGACTTTGGGACGAATTTTGAACGTCGTAGGCAACCCCGTGGATGAAATGGGGCCGATTGTCACAAAGATGCGCTACCCGATTCACCGCCCGGCCCCTTCCTTTGCCGAGCAATCCACTACCATGGAACCTTTTGAGACCGGGATTAAAGTGGTTGACCTCCTTGCCCCTTATCTGAAGGGTGGAAAGATCGGGCTCTTTGGCGGTGCCGGGGTTGGGAAGACCGTAATAATCATGGAATTGATTCATAACGTAGCCATGGAACACGGAGGTTTTTCGGTCTTCGCTGGCGTGGGGGAGCGCACCCGGGAAGGGAATGACCTCTGGCTGGAGATGAAAGAATCAAAAGTTCTGGAGAAGACCGCGTTGATTTACGGGCAGATGACCGAGCCCCCCGGGGCGCGCGCCCGGGTGGGACTTTCAGCTCTGACCGCGGCCGAGTACTTCCGGGATGAAGAAGGCCAGGACGTTCTTTTGTTCATCGATAACATCTTTCGGTTCACGCAGGCAGGGTCCGAGGTCTCGGCCCTTTTAGGCCGGATGCCCTCCGCCGTGGGCTATCAGCCCACTCTTTCCACGGAGATGGGCGAACTTCAGGAGCGGATCACCTCCACTAAACGCGGATCGATCACTTCGGTCCAGGCGATCTATGTGCCGGCAGATGACTTGACGGACCCAGCTCCGGCGACCACCTTCGCCCACCTGGATGCAACCACCGTCCTTTCCCGGCAGATCGTCGAGCTGGGTATTTACCCGGCTGTCGACCCCCTGGATTCCACCTCCCGTATTCTGGACCCGGTGATCCTCGGCGAGGAACATTATCAGGTGGCCCGCAGGGTTCAATTTGTCCTTCAGAAGTACAAAGACCTCCAGGATATTATCGCTATTTTAGGGATGGATGAACTCTCCGAGGAAGATAAACTCATTGTTTCCCGGGCGCGGAAAATCCAGCGGTTCCTTTCTCAACCCTTTTTCGTAGCCCAGGAATTCACCGGAACTCCGGGAGTTTATGTGAAGATTAAAGATACCGTCCGGGGTTTCAAAGAATTAGTGGAAGGAAAATACGACCATCTTCCCGAGCAGGCCTTCTACATGGTAGGAACAATCGAGGGTGCCGTGGCCAAGGCCGAACGCTTAGGGGCCGTGAGCTGAGGGGTGTTTTGTGGACAAGGTGTTCCTCTTAGAGATCGTCACGCCTTACGGATTGGTAGTTAGCTCGAAGGTTGAAGAAGCCTACCTTCCCGGAAGTCAGGGAGATTTTGGGGTTCTGCCGGGGCATGCTCCCTTGCTCACTTCTTTAAAGATCGGGGAGATGCACTATCTCCGGGAGAAAGAGGTCCACTATCTGGCCATCAATCAGGGATTTGCGGAAGTCACCCCGGCCAAGACGACCATCCTTACGGATACAGCCGAGCCAGCCGGGGAGATTGACTTGAAACGGGCGGAATCAGCCAAAGGGCGGGCAGAGGAGAAGTTGAGAACCCTTTTGAAGGATGACCCGGCCTATGCTAAGGAGCTGGAAGCTCTGGAGCGAGCCAAGGTTAGAATCCGAGTAGCAGAAAAGGCCCCCCGCGAGTAGATTTCCTAAAGATGCATGAACAGGCTCTGTAAAATAGGCTTGGCGTTTGGCGGCGGCGGCGCTAAAGGTTTGGCCCACTTAGGCGTACTCTGCGCCATGGAAAGAGGGGGGCTTTCCGTCGACAGCCTCGCCGGTACGTCAATGGGGGCCTTGGTGGCGGCTACGTATGCGCTGACACCGCGCTGCGACCTGGTCATTGAACGGTTCCGGCGTTACCTGGCGAGCGACGAATTCAAGAAGACCAATCCCGAATTTCTCCATGACCATGAATCTGAAGATGCGCCGCTATTGGAAGGGATTTTTCAGCGTTTTACCAGCTTCATCAAAAAAGGATTCTTCTACTCCCAATCCCTGACCAAACGGGCCCCCATCTCTGAAGAAAGTTTCGCGCAGAACATCAATTTTCTGCTGGATGACGTGGAGATCCAGCAAACCCGGATTCCTCTGGCCGTCATTGCCCTGGATTTAAAATCCGCCGAGGAAGTGGTCTTGCGGGATGGATCCTTGCGCAAGGCCGTGAGTGCCAGCTGCGCCATCCCGGGGATTCTACCCCCGGTGAAAATCAACAATCGGGAGCTTGTGGACGGCGGCTGGATCGACCGGGTTCCGGTTCGCCCGGCCAGAGAAATGGGGGCAGACCTGGTCATAGGGGTGGATGTGGCGGAAGGCCTCGATGAAACCGAGGACTTTGCCACTGGTCTGGGCATCGCTATGCGGACCAACGACATCACCCGCTGGGCCTTAAGCCAGCTTCAGCTAAAGGATGCCGATGTAGTCATCTCCCCAGATGTTTCGGCCGTTCATTGGTCCGACTTCGGCCACCTGGATGAATGCCTGGAGGCCGGTGAAAAAGCCGCCCGCGCCAAGCTGGATGAAATTAGAAGCCTGATCAAAAGGAAAAAACTGAAGAAGATTTTCCGTTTTCCCTTCACTGCTGTGCTTTCTTTCCCCTTCACTCAAGGATGATACCCAGCGCTTCCTTTCGGGTCGATTCGCAAGATTCTTCCAAGCGATTGGACGTCTTTCTCTCGCAAAAGAACACGGCCCTTTCCCGGTCCCAGATCAAACGGCTGATCGAAAAAGGAGATGTTAAGGTCGGGGAGAAAAAAGCCAAGGCCGGGATGCGGCTGAAGGAAAACGATGTAGTCCTCTTAACCCAACCGGAGCCCCAAAGATTAGAGGCAACAGCCGAGGCCATTCCTCTCGCAATCCTTTACGAGGACCGCCATCTCCTTATGGTAGAGAAACCGGCGGGGATGGTCGTCCACCCGGCGGCGGGGAACTATTCGGGGACGCTGGTCCATGCCCTTCTTCATCATTGTTCCGATCTCCCTGGAATCGGCGGGATTCTGCGGCCGGGGATTGTCCACCGACTGGACAAAGGAACTTCCGGAGTACTGGTCGTGGCCAAAGACGACCTGACCCATCGGGGACTATCCGAGCAATTCAAGAAACACACGGCGGCCAGAACATACATCGGCATTGTTTTCGGCCAGATTTCAGCCGAAGGGCAAATCGATGCCACCATCGGAAGGCACCCGCTGCACCGCAAGAAAATGTCCGCTCACCCCAGAAAGGGGAAAGAGGCCAGGACACACTGGAGAGTCTTAAAGCGCTTTAGTCATTTTAATTTAGCGGAATTTCGTCTGGAAACCGGGAGAACCCACCAGATCCGGGTGCATCTTGCTTCTATCGGCCACCCGCTCCTCGGCGACCCCTTATACGGGGGCCGGAAAAGACTGGCTTCCGTCGACCCCCCTCTTCTCCGGCAGGGACTGCAAAAGATGCAACGCCAGGCTCTTCACGCGGCTTCGCTCGGCTTCGTCCACCCGATAACCGGAGAGAACCTGGAGTTCTCCTCCCCCATTCCGCCGGACATGAAAGAAGCCATCGCCCTTCTGGAAAAATTGGACAGCGCCGGAAATTCTTTATGGAACGCAAATTCACCCTGTGAAAGATTTACGATTTAACAGGGTAACCGCAGATTGTCAGGCTATTAAAGAATTCTCTGGGTTTGACTCAATAGAGGATAGGAAGCGAAGAAGTGGAATTTCTTAGAACGGCAAAGTGGGAAGCAGGAGGCATTATCGACCATGGTTTCGGGACGAGAGGGAGCGGCGGCAAAAAAGTTTTAAAAAAGGATTGGTGGGGGGGGAGCTTAAATGAAAGAGGGGGAATTTTGCCCCTGGTTTCCATCCGTCAAGTTCACGGGGACCGGGTAGTGGTTTTTGATGGGAAGCTGGAAGAGGTACCCGAACTATGGAACCAAGATGGGGATGCCCTGATTACTCGTGTCCCGGGTTTTGCCCTGAGTGTTTTTACCGCGGATTGCCTGCCCATCCTGCTTTTCGATCCCACCCAGCGGGTCGTTGGCATTGTTCATGCTGGCTGGAGGGGGACTTCCAAAAGAGTCCTGCAAAACGCCATCGGGAAAATGAAGAAAGCCTTCAACTGCCGGGGGGAAGATATCCAAGCAGCCATGGGCCCGAGTATCGGTCCCTGCTGCCTTGAGATTGATGATCCGGTGAAAGAGGCTTTTAACGAAGGGGGATTCCCTTGGGAGTCAATCTCTTCCCCCCGGCAGAAGGGGAAGTGGACTTTAGATTTATATAAAGCCAACGCCTACCTTTTAGAGATCGAAGGGGTCTTGAGGGTAAACGTCCAGCGTCTCGAATACTGCACCAGATGCCGGCGGGATATTTTTTATTCTTATCGGGGGGAAAGGGAAACCCAGGGAAGGCAATTGAACTTCATTGCTTTGTGGAAAGCGGATCAGCCTTCGGAGCCAGGATAATCTGGGGGAGGAGGTTTTTCCCGGAAAGAATAAAAAATTCGAAGCCAAAAAAAAATCTTGACAAGATTTTGGGCAGGTTTTACAATATCATAGAATTCCTTCCGCAGGGATTGCCGTAGTAAAATCAAAGAATCTGCCTTGAATTCTAATCCAAGAAAGTCCTTTCTGGGAAATCGAATAAGGTTCTCATGTTCATTGGGATTGGCAAAAAATTATAAATAAAGCAATGGAGCGAATATCGATTCGGCCCTAAAGCCCAAAAATACTTTCTCCTTCCTTAGGTTCAGGACCGGAAAAACCATCCATTCCATGAAAATTGTTAAAACCACGCTGAACATCCATTGAGCTGCCACGAATTCAGGTTTTATTGCAGTCATCTATTTCTTAAGGAGTCAAAATGAATATTATTGAGTTGAAAGAGAAAAAAATCAATGAGCTAAATAAGTTAGCCCGGCAGCTCAATGTCGAAGGATCCAGCGGAATGCGCAAACAAGACCTTATTTTCGCAATCCTTCAGGCCCAGACAGAGAAGAACGGGTTGATTTATGGGGAAGGAGTCCTGGAAACCCTCCCCGATGGCTTCGGGTTTCTCCGGTCTCCGGATTTCAATTACCTCCCGGGCCCCGACGATATTTACGTCTCCCCCTCGCAGATCCGCCGCTTCAACCTGCGCACCGGAGACACCATTGCCGGCCAGATTCGGCCACCGAAGGAAGGGGAACGCTATTTCGCCCTGCTCAAAGTTGAAGCGGTGAATTTTGAGGAACCGGATTTAGCGAGGGAGAAGATTCTCTTTGACAACCTTACCCCGCTCTACCCCAATTCCAAGATCCACCTGGAAGTTCCCGGGGAAAGTAACATGTCCATGAGGGTCATGGACCTCCTGACCCCCATCGGGATGGGACAGCGCGGCCTGATTGTCAGCCCCCCGCGGGCCGGAAAGACCATGATTCTTCAATCCATCGCTAACAGCGTGACCGTCAACCATAAGGATATGGCGCTGATCGTCCTTCTGATTGACGAACGGCCCGAAGAGGTCACGGATATGCAGCGGTCGGTTAAAGGCGAGGTCATTAGCTCGACCTTCGATGAGCCGGCTCAGCGCCACGTTCAGGTGGCCGAGATGGTCCTGGAAAAAGCCAAGCGCCTGATCGAACACCAGAAGGACGTGATCATCCTCCTCGACAGCATCACCCGTTTGGCCCGGGCCTATAATACGGTTGTTCCCCCCAGCGGGAAAATTCTCTCTGGCGGGGTGGACTCTAACGCCCTGCACCGACCGAAAAGGTTTTTCGGAGCTGCCCGCAACGTGGAAGAAGGAGGTAGTCTGACCATCATCGCCACCGCCATAATAGATTCCGGCAGCCGGATGGACGAGGTGATTTTCGAAGAGTTCAAGGGAACGGGTAACATGGAAATTGTCTTAGATCGGAAATTAGCCGATCGACGTATTTTCCCGGCCATCGACATAAACAAATCCGGCACCCGCAAAGAAGAACTTCTTCTTTCCTCCAATGAACTCAATCGGGTGTGGATTTTGCGGAAGCTTCTCCAGCCTTTGAATTCAATCGATGCCATGGAATTTCTTCAGGACAAAATGAAAGGGAGCAAGGATAACCAGGAATTTTTAGATTCCATGAGCCGGTAAGAATTCAGCGGTCAGCCCTCAGCCACCCCTTAGAAAAAAGCGGCTTCTAATTTTTGCTGATGGCTGAACGCTGATCGCTATTTCATCAGGAGGTTCAAATGAAGAAAGGGATTCATCCTCAATTCGTCGATGCGGTGATCAAGTGTGCCTGCGGGAATGAAATCCGCACCCGCTCTATCAAAAAAGAGATCTCCGTGGAAATTTGTTCGCGCTGCCATCCCTTTTTCACCGGGAAACAAAAACTGGTGGACGCGGCCGGACGCGTGGAGCGCTTCCAGAAAAAGTATGGCTTGAAGTAAAAGGAATCCATGGCTAAAATCTCGGTCGGGGGACAGGCGGTTATCGAAGGCGTGATGATGCGGGCGCCCAATGCCCTGGCGATTGCGGTCCGCAAGCCCAATGGCGAGGTGGCGGTCAAGGAGGATGTCTGGCGGTCCCTTTCCCATCGATTTCGGTTTTTAAAATGGCCCCTGATTCGCGGCTCGGTGGTCCTCCTGGAAACCCTGATCAACGGCCTCCAGGCCCTATCTTTCTCCGCCAATCAGGCCCTCGAGGAAGAGAAGGGCAAAGGAAAGGGGGAAGGCCAACTCACCTCTTTGGCCCTCAGCATGGTTATGGCCGCTGCTTTTGGGGTCGGCATTTTATTTTTTGTCGTTCTGCCCCATTATGGAACTGGATTTCTGGGGCGCCTTTTCGGCCAGGAGCTGGGGGTCGAGAGTCTTTCTTTTCATTTAGTCGACGGCCTGATCAAAGTGATATTTTTCGTCGTCTATATCTACTTGATCTCGTTCATGAAGGATATTCAAAGGATCTTCCAGTACCATGGAGCAGAGCATAAATGCATCTATGCCTATGAGGCCGGGGAGGAGTTGACCGTTAACAATGCCCGCAAACATTCCACCCTCCACCCGCGCTGCGGGACGGCCTTTCTTCTAATCGTCTTCCTGATCAGCATCGCCCTTTTTTCTGTCATCTTCCCGTTTCTGCCCAAGTTTCCCTCTCTGGGGAAAGGCCTGACCAACCTCATTTACATCGGAATCAAGCTTCCCCTCCTCTTGCCCATTGCCGGATTGGCTTACGAGGTGATTAAGCTCAGCGGGAAAAAACCCGATCATCCGGTCTTAAGAATTATCATTGCGCCAGGACTATGGCTTCAACGAATGACCACCAGGCCTCCCCTGGACGATCAGATCGAAGTCGCTCTGCGGGCTCTGCAGGGAGCTCTCCGGCTGGAATCCGGGCAGAAAGC
>CAZIDC010000139.1:0-7379 GCA_964537885.1 uncultured Syntrophaceae bacterium
TTTTTCTCCGATCAGCCGGAAAGGTCCGTTGCGCCCTTTCCCGGGCGGTTCATCTCCCCCCGAATGGGAATTGTCGAAACCGTCACGCAGTGATATGATAGGGCCGAAGAAAATTGAAAAAGCGGGCTAGGCCTCAGCTCAGGAACCGGGCCGAGAATGGCTTTACGGCCGGCTCTCTTCCTGGGGATCTCGCCCGGCTTTTCCCCCAAGAACACGATATCCCCGAAAGATTTCGGATGAATTCCTGTCTGGACCAAAACAGGGTTTTGATCAACGGTGAGATCGCCCCCTGGAAAGGCCGTGTCGGAGACGTCTTTTCTCCGATTTATCTCAGGAAAGAGAATGCCTGGATCAAGAAAAGGATCGGCTCTCATCCCGTAATGACCCGTAAAGAAGCGCTCCAGGCCCTGGACGCAGCCAGACGCGCTTTCTCCCCCGGAAACGGAAAGTGGCCTTCGCTTCCGCTTTCTCTCCGGGTCGGATGCGCTGAACGTTTCCTGGAGAGGCTGGGAAGCCAGAAGGAAAATATCGTCAGGACCCTCATGTGGGAGATTGCCAAGCCGTACAGTGAGCTTGAAGACGAGTTCGAGAGGACGATCGGCTACATCGAGCAGGTGATCAGAGTCGCCTGGGAAAAGGAAAAAAGCTCCCGGATCCTGAGAAGAGAAAAAGGGATCTTGGGGATCATCCGGGACGAGCCTTTCGGCGTCGCCCTATGCCTCGGGCCGTACAATTATCCCCTGTTCGAGACATTCAGCCTTGTCTTCCCCGCCCTTTTGGCGGGCAACACCGTGATCGTCAAGCCCCCCAAGTTCGGCGTTCTTTTTTTTGACCTGCTGCTGGAGGATTTCCGGGATTGCTTTCCCCCGGGAGTGGTGAATATCATCTCCGGCGACGGCAAGACGATCGTCGAGCCTTTGATGAGAGGCGGGGAAATCGACGTTTTTGCCTTCATCGGCTCTCGCCCGACAGCCAACCGGCTGATGGGCCTGCATCCGAGAAAAAACAGGTTGCGCAGCCTGTTGGGCTTGGGAGCGAAAAACCCCGTCATCATTTTGCCCGACGCCGACCTCGAGATCGCCGTCCCGGAATCCATTTTGGGAGCCCTCGCCTTCAACGGACAGCGGTGCGCGGCCCTGAAAATACTTTTTGTCCATCAGGATGTCCAGGAGGAGTTCCGGAAAAGGCTGAGCAGAGGATTGGCGGAAACCCGGGTCGGGATGCCCTGGACGGACGGAGTGAGGATCACGCCCCTGGCGGATCCCGCCCGGATCCCCTATTTGCATGAATTGGTCGAGGACGCCCGGCGTCAGGGCAGCCGGATCGCGAATAAGAACGGCGGAAAATCCGTCCAGTCGCTATTTATGCCCACCCTCCTCTCTCCCGTCCATTCCCGAATGAAAATCTATTGGGAAGAACAATTCGGGCCCATCATTCCCATTGTCCCTTATGCTAAAATTGAGGCTCCGATAAACTCGATCATCCATTCTCCCTTCGGGCAGCAGTTGAGCATTTTTGGCACGAAGATCCAGCCCCTGGCTCACCTGGTCAATTCTCTCAAAAGCCAGGTGGCCCGGATCAACATCAACTCCAAGTGCCAGCGGGGTCCCGACCTCTTCCCTTTTACGGGCAGAAAGGACTCCGCAAAAGGGGATTTTTCGACCCTGGAAATCATGAGCTTTTTTTCGGCCAAAACCGTAGTTGCCGCAAGGGAAAGCGAACGGAGCGAAGCTCTGTTCCGGAGCCTCCGAAGGCTCAAGATCCAAGAACGAAAAATGGGAAGAAAATACCCCTAATTCCAGGGGAAGCGGTCCATGACTGAAGAAGAAAAAAGGGAAATCCCGGAGCGGCACCTTCCGCTCCTTGAGTTCGTCAAGGATTCCTACGGGACGCACCAGCGGACGAAAGAATTCCTGGAAAAATTCCATCACCCCGTTCCTCAGGGGGACCTCATCACGGAAGAGCTCCGGCGGATCAGCCTGGAGGATTTTTACACCTATAACTCCAACCCAGAGGGAAAGCGGGCCCTCGAGATCGAAGTCGGGATCTATGAGGAGCTGATCTCCCGGGAAAAGAGCGACTCCGTCAAAGAAAAAAGCATCGGCTATCTTTTGGAATACCTCCAGAAAATCCTGGCGGACAGCGGCGAACACCTGTCCCGAAACATCCCCCTCGTTCTGCAGGCCCTGGATTTCCTCCAGGGGATGCCTCGGGAAGAAGTCGGGCTGATGAAGAAAAGGACGAGAGACCTCAAGCTGATCATCAAATTCTTCATCGATCACAACATCCAGGCCCCGGTGAAGGATTTTTCGGAACTCTGCTCTCGCGTTTTTCAGGCCTCCTTCAGCTTCTGGCTCGACCAGCCCGACCCCCTTTACGGGTATCTCGACTTCAAAGGGCAGCCCGACGCTCAGGCCCGGTATCAAACCCTTGTTGCGCCGATCAGCCACGGCCAGCTGCGATTGCTGCTGAGCCGGCTCGAGGAGTCCTCCCAGCTGCGAGATCCGCGGGGCTGGGAGGATTTGGCGCCCTTTCTCGAGTTGCCCGATTACTATCAGATCGCCAACGGATACCTGAAAGTCGCCAACGAGCTCGAGCGGTCGCCTCTCACCGAGGGACAGCCGCACTCTGTCCGTCTGGATTTCCTGTTCAAGATCATCACTCTGCCCGGCCTCCAGGATATCCACCGGGAAGCCCTGATCGAGATCAACCGTTCGCTCGGGCAGGCTTTCGCCGAGAAGTCCGTCCCCGAACTGGAGGAATTTATCAAGGAAATTTTCCCCATGCTCCAGGGGAGCAGCGCCCGCGCGCGCTATCCCGAGGCCATGATGAATTTCATCAGCACGGCGGCCAGAGAAACTTTCAAGCTCAACCATCATCCCCTGGTCAACGCGCTCATGGAACAGATCATCCTGTTCGGTTTTCAATCGCCCGATATCCAGGGCACGACTGCGGATTGGGAGGTGAAATTCAACGCCCTCCATGTCAAGAACATCCGGGCCTGGCTCGAGATCATCGCCTTGAAGCCGCGCTGGACCAAACAGCTCCTTTCGGCCCTGATCATCAACCTGGAACTCGGAGGAGTCTTCGTCCGGGATACGGATCTTCTCCAGAAAGATATCTCCGCGCTCTTGAATTCCGATATCCTCCCCGCCTATAACCTGGTGATGCAGCTGGCCAGGCTTTTCCCCGTTTATTTCAACGAGATCAACGCCGAGGGGGAAATCCGGGATTTCTCCAGCCGCATGGATGACATCACGAACCGCCGGGACCTGCTCGTCCATTTTCTCAGGAAGCAATCCCATGTGGAAAGCAACAGCACTCTGGTCTCTTTTGTCGAGAGCATTTTTCGTTACTGGCACTCCGGAAACAAGGAGGAGATCCGGCGGTTTCTGCCCGAGGAGGTCTACGAGCAGATCGAAGACTCCTCCGAGTTTTATGCCGGGATGCACAAGATCTTCGCGGTCCTCTACCGGAAGGCGCATCACAATCCCCGGCTGCTCCTGCCCTGGGATCCAGCCAAGATTCAGTGGGTCCTTCAGAAAATTCCCGATGTCCCGGATCGCGATAGGGAGAAAGCCGCTCTCGTCCTGCGCTTCTATCAGCTTCTCTACAAGAAATACAACATCCATCATCAGGATGTGATCAAGAATCTGGATTCTTCCTATGCCTTTGATAAGCAGAGATTGGAGGCCTTCCACAAGGCCTTTTCACGGAAGGATTACGACAAGAGCCTGATGATCCTTCTGGATTTTCTGAGCCTTTTGAAGGCGCGCATCGTCTCTCCTGAAAAAACCGAAGCCTTTGAAGACATCTACCACAAGCGGCATATCGCCGCAGGAATCCAGTCCATGTACGGGCTGTACCGCGAACCCAAACTCGACGCCCTGGGCCTTTATCTCCGGCTCCAAAGCCTGGCCAACGTCCTCCTGGAACAGGTCATCAATCGATTGAACCTTCAATTCATCACCAAGATCACCCTGGTCAAAATCGACAAATACCTCGGGTTGTTTATCAAGGCGCTTCAGCTCGAGGGGATTTCCACGGAGGGACTTGAGTCGAAGATGAAGTACCTCCGGGGAGCCCTCAAGATCAAGCGCTTCAGCATCGATCAATATGTCGACATCTTCCGTTTCATTTCCAAAGGAATTCAGGATATCATCCGCGTCTACTACATCGATTCCCATCGGACCAATCTGCCCGTCATCATCAGGCAATTCATCGCCAAAAAGCCGGGAGAGGAAAGGGCCCGGCTATCCGAGGAGGAGGTAGAGACGATCTATATGCAGACCGAAAATTTCATCCGGTCGATGATTGCCTCCGCCTTCGGCCTTCAGACGCTCGACAATTTTATCAGCAACATTCTCCGGACACTCTGCGCCGAACAGGAGAAATTCAAGACTCACAGTCACCTGCTGAATGTCCTCATGAGTTACAACCCGGAGATTGCCATGACTCCACTCCACAAGAAACCTCAAAAAAGAGACGATCAAATCCTCCTGGGCAACAAGGGCTATTTCCTCAAGCAGCTCCATTCCTTCGATTTCCCTGTCCCCCCCGGGTTTATCATCACCACGGAAATTTTTCGATGTCTGGACGCCATCACCGGCTATCCGGACATTTCCAAGGACCTGAACAGGCGGCTGGACAGGGAACTGAGAAAGCTGGAAAGGATGACCCGCAAACGATATGCGGACTCTCAAAATCCCCTGCTCCTCTCCGTGAGAAGCGGCTCCGCCATCTCCCTCCCGGGGATGATGAGCTCATTCTTGAATGTGGGGATGAATGAAAAAATCGCCGAAAACCTGAGCCGGAAAACGGGTTATGCCTGGGCCGCCTGGGACTGCTACCGGCGGTTTCTCCAGTTTTGGGGAATGTCGGAAGGATTGAACCGGGACTTTTTCGATGAGATCATCGACCGGTTCAAGGAGAAATACCAAATTTCCAAGAAGTTGTACTTCGCCCCGGATCAAATGCGCGAGATCGCTCTGACCTACAAGAAAGAACTGGAGGACAGCGGGATCGCCGTCGAGGATGAGCCGCAGGAACAATTGAAAAAAGCCATCCTTAAAGTGATCGAGTCCTGGCATTCTCCACGCGCCGAACTGTACCGGCATGAGATGAATATTTCTGACAAGTGGGGAACGGCCGTCGTTGTCCAGTCCATGGTCTTCGGAAACCTGAACGAAAGGTCGGGCTCCGGGGTCACCTTCACGCGTGATCCCAAGGGGCTGTCGAGCACCGTTCTCCTCTCTGGGGACTTTATATTCGGCGCCCAGGGAGATGACATCGTCACGGGACTCGTGGAGACCTACCCCATCTCGGAGGTTCAAAGAAAGACCGAAAAAAGAGACAGCGAAATTTCCCTGGAAAATCACTTTCCGGCCGCCTATGCCGAGCTGAAGCGCCTGGCGGAGCTCTTGATCTACGACAAGGGATTCGACCACCAGGAGATTGAATTCACTTTTGAAAACGATTCCAAAGAAGGGCTTTACATCCTTCAGGCTCGCGATATGCCCCCTCCAGAGCGCATCAAGCTGCGACCCTTTGCCGAGACCGACAAGTTGAAAAAGGCCCTGATCGGCTACGGCATCGGCATCGGAGGCGGGGCGCTCTGCGGAAGGGCCGTCTTTTCCGAGGCCGAAATTAGACACTTGGAGAAGGAAGAGCCCCGCACATCGCTGATCTTGATTCGCCCGGATACTGTTCCCGACGATATCGGCCTCCTGCGGCAGGTGGACGGGCTCCTGACGGCCAAGGGAGGAAGCACTTCCCATGCGGCGGTCATCATTCCTCACCTCAAGAAGGTCGGCGTCGTCGGCCTCAGGAGCCTGAAAGTTTACGAGAAGAGCGCCTTCAGCATCATCGATGGGCACAAAATCAAAAGCGGGGATTTCATCAGCATCGACGGCTGGAGCGGTTCCGTCTATCTGGGCAGGCACCGCGTGGAATCGAAAGAGACGTTCCCGGTCAAAATCTGAGAATCGTGTTCCGCTATTTCATCATCTTGTGGGCGTAGACGGTCAAGTCGCCCAGCCTGTTCGTATAGCTTCCGTACTCGTTGTCATACCAGCCGAAGATCTTGGCATGGACCACGGGAATCTCCAGAGTCCGGAGAGGGATGGCCTCCCGCCCATCGCCACAAAGCCCGGGAATTTGGGAGAGATCGACCTGGATAAAAGCCGTTCTCGTATGGTTGAACTGCCCTTCAATGACGATGGAGGCGTTGATCCCGGCGACGTCGGAGGAGACGTTTTGTTCCTCGGAGTAAACAAGGAGACGCTCGGGGCCTCTGGCCTCGGCCTGCCTGTAGATGTCATTGATGCCTTCTGTGTCGATGGCTCTGATTTTCCCGTCTTCGCCCATTTTGCTTTGAAAGGTCACGTTCAGGATGATCAACGATTCCGTTTTCGTCGGAATGCGGATGGAGTCGGCCATAAACCCGATCTCTTTCACTTCCGGGATGGCCAGCGCCAGGGCTTCCGCGGCGTTGGTCGATGTCAGGATGATATTATCCAGGATGCTCCTCGTTTTTCTCAGGTCTCTTGCGCCTGCCTTGGGGACGCTGTCCAGGACGCTCTGAGAGTTGGTCACCGCATGCACCGTGGCCATGGCAGCCGTCAGGATGCAGCGGGTCTTTTCGTTTTCCAGGAGAGGCTTGATCATGTGGGCCAGGCCGGTCGTCGTGCAGGAGGCGGCGGAAATCAAGGTGTGCTGAGCGGGATTGAAGTTCTGATGGTTGATTCCATAAATCAGCGTCACCGCGTCATCGGGCATGGCCAGCGCTTTGTTCTTGATCTTGAAGGCGGCCGAGTTGATGACGACACGGGCACCGGCCAGATGATGGCCCCGGATGGAGCCCTTCTCGCTGTCGGGGTCTGCGGTCGGGTCCAGGAATTGTCCCGTGCACTCGGCCACGACCTCGACTCCGTAGTCCCTCCAGGGGATGTCCTTGGGGTTGCGAGCCTTTCTCAAGACGGTCACCGGGATCCCGTCGATGAGCAGCTTTCCCTGTTTCTCGTCGGCGATCTTGATGAGGGGCGAGGCGTTTATCCCGTACAAAAACGTGTGCATCAGCCCGTAGGTGGAGTCCTTCTCGATAGTTTGGGCGACCGCATCCATCCCCATCCCGATTTCCCGGCCCTGGCTGACGACGATCTCCTTGAAGTATTTTCTCCCGACATGATGCCACAGGCTGAGCTTGCCTATTCTTCCCAAACCGTTGATTCCCAGGATCGGCTTTTTATCGGCGAAAAAATCGGCCCCATTCATGAACGGCTCCTTAGGTGTTTCTTGTCCGGACAAGATTCCGAGAGTCATTTTAGATAAAAAAACAGGCGAAGTCCAGCCTCAGCCAGGTCAGGGCTGAGGAGTAAAGA
>CAZIDC010000140.1:0-7233 GCA_964537885.1 uncultured Syntrophaceae bacterium
ATTTTAATAAAAAAGGGGCGAAGGATTCGAGAGGCGAAAATGCGGCCATGATCGAGATCAAGGATATTTACAAATCATACGGGGAAAAAATTCTCTTCGCCGAAGCTTCTTTGCGCCTGGGGGCGCGGGACCGGATCGGGCTGGTTGGCCCGAATGGATCGGGCAAGACCACCCTTTTCCGGATGATGGCCGGTGAGGAACATCCGGACCGGGGAGAATTGGTCATTCGCCGGGGTGCGCACATCGGCTACCTTTCCCAAGAACCGATGGGGGTCAAGGGGCAGTCCTTACTCGAAGAAGTTCAGGGGGGAGTGAAAGATCTGACGGTGCTGGAAAATAAAATGCGCCTTTTGGAAGAAGAAATTGCCGAGGAGAAAGATTTCCATACCCTGGAGACTTTGGCCAGAGCCTACGGGCAACTGGAAGAACGGTATGCCCGGCAGGGCGGTTACACTCTGGAGAACCAGGCCAAAGCGATTCTCTTTGGCCTGGGCTTTCGCGAGGCGGATTTACTGCGCTCCACGGAAGAACTCAGCGGGGGCTGGCTGATGCGATTGGCCTTAGCCAAGATCCTGCTGGCCAGCCCCGACCTGCTCCTTCTGGATGAACCCACCAACCACCTGGACCTTGAATCCTTGATCTGGCTGGAGGAATTCTTAGCCACCTACTTAGGGTCGGTGGTCGCCGTCTCCCATGACCGGGATTTTTTAAACCGGGTGGTAACCAGGATTTTGGCCATCGAAGAGGAAAAAATCTTTTCCTACGCCGGAAATTACGATGCCTACATAGAGGCCAGAGAGAAACAGAGATCCATCCAGGAAGCGGCCCGGGAACATCAGCGGGGGAAAATCGCCCAGACCGAGAAATTCATTGAGCGTTTTCGCTACAAGGCTACCAAAGCCAAGCAGGTCCAAAGCCGGGTGAAGATGCTTGAAAAAATGGAGCGAGTGAAAACCCTGAGCCATCGGAAAACGATTCGTTTTTCTTTCCCCCAGCCGGTACGCAGCGGCAAGTTGGTGGCCCAGCTGAGGGGGGTGCATAAGGCCTATGGACCGGTGAAGGTTTATTCCGGGGTTGACCTCTCTATTTTTCGGGAGGATAAGGTTGCTCTCGTGGGGCCGAACGGAGCCGGGAAATCAACCCTCCTCAAGCTCCTGGCGGGAGTCCTGAAACCGGACGAGGGGACGATTGAATGGGGGCCCAACGTTGCCACGGCTTATTTCGCCCAGCATCAATTAGAGCTCCTGGATCCGTCCCAGACGGTCTGGGAAGAAATCTTCTCCTTAGCGAAGGATGAATCCCTAAGCTTCCTTCGCGGCCTCCTGGGGACGTTTCTTTTTTCCGGTGATGAGGTGGAGAAAAAAGTATCCGTACTAAGCGGCGGGGAAAAGAGCCGCCTGGTCTTGGCCAAGATGCTGATGCGTCCGGCCAACTTTTTGCTCCTCGACGAGCCGACCAATCATTTGGACATGGCCGCCCGGGAAGTGCTGGAACGAGCGCTGGGGGAATTCAAAGGCACGTTTTGTTTTATCACCCATGATCGCCACCTGATCAACACGGTAGCCAATAAAGTCATAGAAGTGAGAGCCGGATCCCTTAATGTCTACCCGGGTGATTACCAAGATTATCTCTACCAAAAAGAACTCGAGAAAAAAGAGGCCGGGATGGAAACGGGGGAGGCCTTTACTCCCTTGAGTTCAGAGGCCAGAAGAAGCCCATCCCGCAAGAGCAAGGAGCAAAAGCGCATCGAAGCCGAAGCCCGCAACCGTCTCTACCGGGAGACCCAGGAACTCCGCCAGAAAATCAGGGGGGTCGAACAGAGCCTGGACCAGGCCACGCAGGAAATGGAAACCATGTCCGCGCAATTATCCGATCCAGAAGTTTATCGCCAGGGGGAAAACATTCCTGAGCTTCTGAGGTGCCACGCGGCGGTCAAGAAGCAGGTAGAAACCCTCACGGCCGAATGGGAGATTCTGGCCGGACAGCTCGAGGAGCTTCAGGCGAGATTGGAAAATAAAGCAGATGCCGGATTGTACTGACAGCAGAAAGGTGGTAAATTTAACTATATGGTTGAACCCATAAAGCGCCGGGAGCCCAGAAAATTCAAGAGAATCTTCGTGCGCTTCGGCAAGGATTCCCCTCAACACCGGGTGGCGGCCATTCAAATCTCCACCCGCGGAATGTTTTTAGCGACGAACCATAACATTTACCCCCGGGGCAGCGAGCTGGTCATTGAAGTTGAAACCCCCCAAGGACTTTTGCTGGCCCGGGCTGTGGTTCGCCATGCCAAGCGCGTCGCACCCCAGTTTGAGCGAATGGAACGCCCGGGGATGGGCGTGGAGCTCACTACCACGCCCCCGGAATTGCGCGATTATCTCGATTCCCTGTAAACGCGAACCCTTCCTCCTTGCCCCTATTTCCTCTCCACTGGCAAAGCTTGCCAGTTGAAATCTTAGCGGGAGTGGCGCAAGGCTCAGTTTTTCAGCAACCTGTTAAAGCACGGGATTGTTGAGCAAAAATCCAGGCGTTAAAAATTGGGCGGTGGCTGCCGGAGAAAGCCCTTCGAACCTGGATGATTCAATCAGGTTTTTTGGGGCAGCAAGGGAACTTACCTAAACAAATTCTTGACTCGGACGTTTTTTTGGTAGATTTTAAAGAAAAGGGTTGCAATGGGGGAAACCATGGCGAAGGAAGATTTTGACCAGATGCGGGACCAGATCCATAGCCTTGTGGGGGAATTTTTCAAGGAGGCAAGACCTTTAGGGTACCAGCCCGACCCATCCTTCCACCCCCCGATGGATATCTATGAGACCGAGGATGATCTTGTGGTGGTCATGGAAATCGCCGGGATGAAACCCGAAGACATCCAAATCATCTTCGAAAAAGATACCCTTTCCATAAGCGGAACGCGGACGGAATCTTCTTCGCCCAAGACCCGCCTCCACCAAATGGAGATCGATTACGGACATTTTGAGCGCACGCTGCACATTCCTTTTCCCCTCAAGGGGGATGAATTCAAGGCCAGGTACCGCCAGGGGTTCCTCATCATCACCGTTCCCAAAAGGAAGGAACCGGCCGTGAGAACCGTGGAGGTGAGCATCCGATGAACGCGACCCCGACCCAAGCTGCCGAAGAAATGGAGATGATCCTTGAGAATAAAGAGGTCGATGAAGAGGAAGGAAAGGGAGAAGGGGCGAAAGGGATCGAAGTCCCGGAAGAACTACCCATCCTGCCCATCCGCGAAGCTGTGCTTTATCCTAAGATGATTTTGCCGCTCATGGTCGGCCAGGAACGCCTGATCAAACTCATCAACGCCGCCCTGCTGACCAATAAAATGATCGGCATCGTGGCCATACGGAATAAAGAAGTCGAGGAAGTCAAGCCTGAGGATTTGTTTGAAGCCGGATGCGCGGCCTACATCCCGAAGATGCTCAAAATGCCCAACAACAGCGTCCGCCTGCTCATCCAGGGCACCTCCCGTATCCGGCTGACCGAGTTTACCCAAAGGGAACCATTCATCCGGGCCAGGGTTGCACCCCTCAAAGACGAGGGGGAGGCCGCGGATACCAAAGCCTTGATCGTGGGAGTCAAGGGGATCTTCCAAAAGGTTGTGGAACTGGCCCCCCAACTGCCGGGCGAGCTGGCCATCATGGCTATGAATGTCGAAGACCCGGGGGCCTTAGCCGACCTGATTGCTTCCACTTTGAACCTTCCCCTGGCGGACAAACAAAACATCCTGGAGACGCTGGACGTTAAAGAACGCCTGGAAAAGGTCAATTTATTCCTGACCAAGGAACTCAGCGTCCTGGAGATCGGTACCAAGATCCAGAACCAGGTGCGCGAGGGAATCGATAAATCCCAGCGGGAGTACTTCCTGCGCGAGCAGCTCAAGGCCATTCAGAAGGAACTGGGAGAGAAGGATGAACGTTCGGCGGAGGTCGAAGACCTGCGCCAGCGCCTGGTCCAGGCGCAACTTCCGCCGGAGGCCATGAAAGAAGCAGAGCGGGAGCTGGACCGTTTGGCCAAGATGCCGCCGGCCGCTGCCGAGTATACCGTCGCCCGCACCTACGTAGATTGGCTCATTGAACTCCCCTGGGCGATCGCCACGGAAGACAACCTGAATATTTCCAAGGCTCAGACCGTCCTGGATGAAGATCATTATGACCTGGAGAAAGTAAAGAAACGCATCCTGGAATATCTTTCCGTTCGGAAACTCAAGGCGGATATGAAAGGGCCCATCCTCTGCTTTGTCGGCCCGCCGGGCACGGGCAAGACCTCTGTGGGGAAGTCCATCGCCAGAGCGTTGGGGCGCAAGTTCATTCGTATATCCTTGGGGGGCGTACGCGATGAAGCCGAAATCCGTGGCCATCGCCGGACCTATGTAGGCGCCCTTCCCGGACGGATCATCCAGGGGATCCGCAAGGCCGGATCCAACAATCCGGTATTCATGCTCGACGAAATCGACAAACTGGGGATGGATTTTCGGGGAGACCCTTCAGCGGCCCTGCTGGAAGTTTTGGACCCGGAGCAGAATTACGCCTTTTCCGACCACTATCTCGACGTACCTTTTGACCTTCAAAAGGTGATGTTCATTACAACGGCGAATATCCTGGACCCCATTCCCCCGGCGTTGCGGGATCGGATGGAGGTACTGGAACTTTCCGGGTACACCGAAGAAGAAAAGTTGAAGATCGCCAAGAATTATCTGGTCCCTAAACAGCTTGAGGCCCACGGCCTGTCGGAAAAGACTCTAAAATTAGAAGAGGCGGGGCTTCGCCGGGTGGTCCTCGAATACACCCGGGAAGCGGGGGTGCGCCATTTAGAAAGGGAGATCGCTAACATCTGCCGGGGAGTGGCCAGGCGTGTTGCCGAAGGCCAGAAAGAACTTACGGTCGTTGACGCAGAGAGCGTGCCTTCTTATCTGGGTTCTATTAAATTTTTTTCCGAAGTGGCGGAGCGGACGTCTACGCCAGGGGTGGCCACTGGCCTGGCCTGGACCCAGACCGGCGGGGATATCCTTTTTGTCGAGGCTACGCGCATGAAAGGCCGGAAAGGATTCACTCTCACCGGCCAATTGGGGGACGTCATGAAAGAGTCCGCTCAGGCCGCCCTGAGTTACGTGCGCACCAGGGCTAAGGAACTGAAGATTCCCGAGAATTTCTTCGATCAAAGCGACATCCACATCCATGTCCCCGCTGGGGCAATCCCCAAAGACGGACCCTCCGCGGGCGTGACCATGTTCACGGCCCTTACTTCGCTCCTCACCGGAAGGCCGGTACGCAACGATGTGGCCATGACCGGCGAGATCACTCTTCGGGGCCTGGTCCTGCCTGTGGGGGGTATTAAGGAGAAAGTCCTGGCAGCCAAGCGGGCCGGCATCAGAACGGTGATCCTGCCCAAGAAAAATGAGAAGGATCTGGAGGAGGTTCCCGAGCAGATTAAAAAGGACCTAAAATTTTACTTTGTTCAGCGCATGGATGAAATCTCCCGGATTGCTTTAAAGGGTAAGCCAAAGAAATAAAAAAGCCCTCTTCCTTCTTTACGAAGAGGGCTTCCCCTCTGGCTTCTTACGGGATCCTCGTAATGGGCCGGGCGGGAGAAAGGTCTTCTCCCAATCCGTCAGGAGCCCTGAACTCTGGGTTCCTGGTATTCAAACACTTTCCCCTGATAATTCCGCAGGACCATCTTTCCCTTATCCTGAGAGATCATATAAGTTGGCCCCACCGGAATCTTCCCCCCTCCTCCGGGGGCATCGATGACAAAACTGGGGACGGCGTAGCCCGTGGTATGACCGCGGAGCTTTTCGATGATATTGATCCCCACGGCAATGGGGGTACGAAAATGCTCCGTGCCCATGGCCAAATCGCACTGGTAGATATAATACGGGCGAACACGAATCTTTAGAAGCTCATGCATTAACCGCTTCATGACTACGGGACGATCGTTAATCCCCCGCAAGAGGACAGTCTGGCTTCCCAGGGGAATTCCTACTTCGGCCAACATGGCGCACGCCCGGCGGACCTCTTTGGTGATCTCCTTGGGATGGCTGAAGTGGATGCTTATCCAGAGAGGATGGTATTTTTTCAACATCGCCACCAGGGATGGGGTCACGCGCTGGGGCAACGTTACCGGCACCCGCGTCCCGATGCGGATGATTTCCACGTGGGGAACCTTGCGGACTTTGGCAATAATTCCTTCCAGGTGGTCATCTTCCAGAAGCAAGGGGTCCCCACCCGAAATCAGGACATCGCGAACTTTCTTCGTAGCCTGAATGTACGCCACCGCCTGGTCTAACATCTCTTCCGTAATGCACTTTTCACTTTCGCCAACCAGGCGGCGGCGAGTACAGTAGCGGCAATAGACGGCGCACTTGTCGGTGACTAAGAGGAGTACGCGGTCCGGGTAGCGGTGAACGAGACCATGAACCGGAGAATTTTCATCTTCGGCGCAGGGATCAAAAAGGTCGGCAGGGGAGACGTGAAACTCATCCATGGTGGGGATCGCTTGCCGGCGGATAGGGCAGTTGGAGTCATTACGGTCCATAAGTTTGGCAAAATAGGGCGTAATGGCCGTGGCCAACCTTCCTTTTGAGGCCTCGATGGCCTCAATTTCCTCCCGGCTCAAATTCAGGATGAGTTTGAGCTGCTCCGCTCTTGTGACTCGATGTTTTAACTGCCACCGCCAATCATCCCATTCTTCCTCTGTAGCGTCTTTCCAGGGATTTGACTGGTATTCTTCATCTAAGGAAAGCTTGACTTCTGCGCTGTTGATACCTTTGAATGGCTCCCTCGGGAGCTCAATAGTGCCAGCGACGTTCATGGTCCCCTCTCCAAGTCAAGTTTTGGGCTTTGCAGTTCTTCCATGGCCTTCTGGTAGGCTATCTTATGTTTGAAGCCGTTTTGTAAATACTTCCATATTAATTCAAGTTTTTTAAAATCCTCTTCGCTGTACTCTCGGGTTTCCAGTTCTCCCATGGGAATCCGCTTCGGCTTTATGTATCCCTTTTGTTCCAGGTAATAGAGCTTATGTCTTGGAATATTAAGTTTTTTTAAAATATCTGAAGTCCTCATGGTTAAACTCCAGAGGATCGTCAATCCATAAAAAGATTAAAAAGACGTATGGATTCAAATCTACAACTAAATCCAAATCTGTTTTTCTACAGATTAAGTCATAAAATAACCAGTGTCAAGAAAAAAATGAAGGGATTTAAAAAAAATTGACTTACCATCATAG
>CAZIDC010000141.1:0-790 GCA_964537885.1 uncultured Syntrophaceae bacterium
GTGGTAGCTGGGTCGTTCCCCCCCGACCAGATCACGAGCGCTTCTTTCGCCTTGAGCACGGGGCCCAGGGCATATTCCACGGAAGAGTAGGCCCCGTCCAGGATCAGCTTCAGCTTCTCCATGGTCAGCAGCCGCTCGAATACCTTCACGGCCTCGGCCGGGGGCCCGGCATCCATATGGACCAGTTCGAGCTTGTACTGCGCCCCCCCAACTTTGATCCCGCCCTTCTTATTGATCTCCTCAATGGCCAGAAGCCGGGCATTGTGGAGCTGCCCGCCGTAAGGAGCAATTCCACCGGTGAGCCCGGCTAATTCTCCAATCTTCAGGGTTTTGGCCTGCGCCCAGGCGTCGCCGGAGGAAAGCAGAAGACCAGCACTTGCTAGGGCCAAAAGAACAATCAAACTTAATATCCCTTTTTTCATCATGGTTACATCCCTCCTCAAATGATCGTGTTGTTATGGTTCAGAATAGGCTCATGACAATCTCGTTTCGCTTACAGGTCCTCATCCCAACCTTAGGATCATCTTTACAGTATGGTCTCTCCTCACCCCCTTTCTAATTTCGGCCCATGGATGAAGAAAACTTCCTTCCCCAATATAGGCAACTTTTGGATTTTTTCCAACCGTTTCTTCCGGATTCAGGATTTCCCCTTCGCCACTTTAATTCCGAAAATACGCTTTTCGGACCATGCGGGCCTGAATTGATTTTAATCCTGAAAAATTTGCACCCTTACATCCTTCGCCCTGCCCGCCTTCCCCAACTCCGGGCAAGCGCTGACACCCGTAAGGCA
>CAZIDC010000141.1:804-7144 GCA_964537885.1 uncultured Syntrophaceae bacterium
CGCCCGCAATTCGATGGAAGCGGGTTGGCCGGATGTTGGGCGATCCCGGTCGAGGCGCCAGAGAAGATTGCCGGCGGGGTCTATATCCATGCTCTGAAACAAATTAAAGGGGCTGGGGATATCTTCCGGAGCAATGGGATATTCTTTCAGTCCTTCAATCAGGTTCTCCCAGCATCCATGGCCGGGAAGATCTTCTCGCCTTTCGATTGCCCATTTCTTGAAAAAATCTTTCCAGGCCTCGGTGTTTCTCCTCCCCCAGAATTGGTCATACGCTCCTTTGCTGCACATTCCGTATTGCAGGTCGTGCCTGCCCTTGTAAGTGTCCCCTGCAATGGTCATCAGGATGTTATTCAGCTTGGAATAGAGCACGTCGCCGGTGGTGATGAAGACCTTACCCTGATTGGCTTTGGTCCGGGCCTGGTCAAATCTCTCCTTCAGATTGTCCGCGTTGAAGGCGACAAAGTCAACAATCGATTCGGCGCTGACCCGGATTTTCTGTCCTTTCCTGACGATAAATGATTTTCCTGTATTCTTCGGCACGATCCGGTCTTCAAGGATTTTCATTTAACCTCCTCTTTCTTCTTTAATGGAACGATCAAAACCTAACCCCAGAAACGTAAGGAGGGAATAGTGGAATACTGGAATAATGGAATGATGGGTAAATGGGGAGGGTTCATTTCTATTCCAACATTCCATTCTTCCATTATTCCCATATCTATTCCGGCACCCAGGCAATGCACTGCATTTCCACCAGCATCCCCCGGAGGAGCCCGGCCTGGACCGTAGCCCGCGGCGGCGGATCTTTGGGGAAAAACCTGGTGTACACTTCGTTCATGGGCGAAAAATTATTCAGGTCGGTCAAGTAAACCGTGGTGCTCACCACATTTTCGAAGGACGTCCCGGCCGCCCCTAAAATGGCCTTGATGTTCAATAGCATTCTTTCCGTCTGCGCTCTAATATCCCCTTTTACTTCATGGGTCTTTGGGTCAATGGGCCCCTGGCCCGAGACGAAGACTAAATTGCCCACCTTCACGGCCTGGGAAAACGCTAAGGGAAGCCTGGGGGCTCCGTCGGTCTCGATGATTTCCCTTTTCATGGTCTCCTCCTTATAAAACATAGGACGCAGATTTTCGCCGATGCACGCAGAAAAAATTTTTCTCAAATTAGGAAAAAGAATTTTCTTTTCATCTTTAAATTAATATCCTGAAAATCTGCGTTCATCTGCGTCCCAAAAATCACTGCATCGTCCTTCCTCCATCCACGCTCCAGACCTGACCCGTTACGTAGTTGGTGCGGTCGGAAGCCAAAAAGGCCACAGCCTCGCCGATCTCCTCCGGATCAGAATACCGGCCCACGGGAATGGTTGAGCGCATGTGGGCTTTGAATTCTTCGGAAAGCCGGTCCTGCATCGGGGTATTCACCGCTCCCGGGGCCACGCTATTCACGGTCACGCCGGTCTTGGCCAGCTCCCGCGCTAAGGCCTTGGTAAAAGCGATGATTGCTCCTTTAGCCGCGGAATAAGCGGCCAGGTTGGGGCTCCCCACCTTGCCGGCCGAAGAAGAAATGCTGATGATCCTTCCGTAATTTTGGACCAAGAACTGATTGATTACGGCCCGGGTACAAATGAGGTATCCTTTCAAGCCAACCCCCAAATCCTGGTCCCAATCCTGCTCCTTGGATTGGGCAAAAGGGACGTTAACACTCGGGGCCACGGCATTATTGACGAGAATATGAAGGCCGCCATAGGTTTTAAGAGTTGTCCCCACCATGGCCGTCACCTTTTCCATATTCAGCACGTCTACGGTCTGAGCCATAGCTTCTCCGCCTTTGGCTTTGATTAAATCCGCCGCCCTCTTGGCCCTTTCCCCATTCAAATCGGCGACTACAACCTTAGCCCCCTCCCGGGCCAGAACATTGGCAATCCCCTGCCCCACCCCCTGTCCGGCCCCGGTCACAATCGCTACTTTGCCTTGAAGAAGCATTTTCTTTCCCTCTCATTGATAATGGCTCACGGCCCATTGCTCATTGATTATCGATCTTTTCCTTCCAATCCAGGCGCATCAATTGCAAAGTATAAAGCCCCATCAGGATGGCGCATACGGGAATAATGGAGATGATTAAACCCAAAGGGATGTCGGTGATCGGTGTATGGTGAATCATCTGGAGGCGCGCCAGCCGAATCCCCTGGATAAACATGACGGCTAAATAAATCAGGATGCAGGTATAAATACCCATCCACCAGAAACGCAAAAAGCGCTTCGGCCAATGACTCATCAGGATGTCAATTCCCAAATGTCTCCGTTCCCGCAAGGCAAGGGTCGCCCCGAAAAAGACCCACCAGATAAATACGTACCGGGAAACCTCTTCGGTCCAGGAAAGGGGCAAGTCGAAAATGACCCGCAGGAAAATTTGCGTGCCAGTCGTGAAGACTAATACTAAAGTTAAAAAGAAAAGACAACCATTGACGATCTTGTCAGCTATTTGAATGAGACGCCCCATTTCTCCTTTTCCCTTCTTCGCCCTTTTGTCCCTTGGCTAGCGGAGCATCAGCCTGGGAATAAACGTGGAAAGCTCCGGGATGAAAATGATCAACCCCAGGACTGCCAGGCAGGCCAGCAGGAAGGGGAGCAGGCTCCGGGTTACTTCGGCAATGGAAACTTTGCCGATCGCGCAAGCCACAAAAAGAGTAATCCCCACCGGAGGGGTGGCCATCCCTACGGAAAGGTTTAACACAGTTATCAGGCCGAAATGGATCGGATCCATTTGCAGGGCCATGCCGATCGGATGCAGGATGGGGGCCAGGATGATAATGGCGGTAATGGTGTCGATGAGGCACCCCACGATCAAGAGAAAAATATTGATCAGGATCAGGATCAGCACCTTGTTCGTAGTCAGCGAGAAAAGGAGCTCGACGATCTTCTGCGGCAGCTTCTCAACCGATATGATCCAGCTGAAGACGGTGGCATTGGCCAGGAGGAAAAGCCCGATCGTGCTGGTAATCCCCGTGATCAAAAAAATGGAGTGGAGGTTCGCCAACTTGGCTTCCCGGTAAACGATAAAAGCCAGAGCAAAAGTATAGAAAGCAGCCGCCACCGCCGCTTCGGTCGGCGTCATGAGGCCGCTATAGATGCCGCCGACGATGACCACCACCGTTCCCAGGGGGAGGACATTCATTTTCATGGACTTCAGGGTGTACGGGAATGAAAATTTCCGGTGTCTTCCGTACCCGCGTTTATTGGCGATGATCCAGGCGACGCCCATCAGGGAGAAGCCCAGGAGGAGACCGGGAATAATTCCGGCCAGGAGCAAGGCTCCGATGGAAACCTCCGTGCTGACTCCGTAGATGATCATGGGAATGGATGGAGGGATGATCACCCCGATGAAGGACGCACAGGCGACCACCGCCACGGCAAACCGGACGTCATAGCCCTCATCCACCATGCTCGGGATCATGAGCGAGCCGATGGCCGCGGCTTCAGCCGCTCCCGAACCGGTGATCCCGGCAAAGAACATGCTCGCCAGGATCGTGATGTGGGCCAGCCCCCCCCGCAGGTTGCCCACCAGCGCCTCGGATAACTGCACTAACCTCCGGGTAATCCCCCCGAAGGACATGAACTGGCCGGCCAGCATGAAAAAGGGGATGGCTAAAAGCGGGAACGAATCCAGGCCGTTGAACATCCGGTGAAAGGCCATGACCATGGGGATGTCCGGGCGCAGCGCCAGCCAGATGAGCGAAGCGATCCCCAGGGAAAAAGCAAGGGGAATGTTGGCCAGGAAAAAAATCGTTAGCGAGCCAAAAAGCACGCCCATGAATTTCTCCTCGGGTCCCCCTACTTCGTACCCTGAATCGCCGCCAGAGTTTCCTTACCGCCGGGGATCCTTTCGCTGTACTTTTTATAGACCGGCCCCAGGACTTTTTGGAAGTCCTTCTCCGCTCCCGGATTAAGGTTTCCGATCAAAGCCCCTCCCCCCTGAGCCTTCTTGGTTTTATCTTCAATCTCCTGGGCATAGATTTTGCGGGCCTGCACGGCGGATTGGCTTCCGGCTTCGAGCACTAATTTCTGATGGGCCGGGGAAAGAGACTGGATGAAGCTTTCGCTCGCAATCATCAGCATGGGCAGGTATTTATGCTTGCTGTCCGTAAAATATTTAGCCACCTCATGGTGTTTTTGCGTCTCGTAGGTGACGATCGAGTTCTCTCCCCCATCCACGACCCCTTGCTGCATGGCGCTGTAAAACTCGGTCAAAGCCATGGCCACGGCTTTGGCTCCGTAGGCATTCATGGACTCCACCAGAACCGGACTCTCCATGGTGCGCATCTTCAAACCTTTCATGTCCTCCAGAACCCGGATGGGCCGCTTGGAGTTATAGAATCCCTGGAACCCGGAGCTGGAATAGCCGATGATCCTGATCCCGAGCTTCTTGCGGAACCGCTCTCCGAACCCTTGCCCTACGGACCCGTCGAAGACCCGGTTGGCATGGTCAAAGTCACGGAAGAGGAAGGGAAGGTCAAAAATTCCGCTCTCCGGGAAGGAAGAGGTGGTAAAACTGGAAGCCGTGGTGGTCACCTGTAGCCCTCCCAGCTTAACCGCCTCGAACAACTCCTTGTTCGACCCCAACTGCCCGCCGGGATAGATGTTGACCTCGATTGCTCCGTTCGAGCCTTTTTCGACAATTTCCTTGAACCGCTCACATTGTTTGTATTCCGTGTGCGCCTTGGAGACGGCCAGCCCGATTTTGATCAAGGTCTTGGCCTCCGCCGGATTCGGGCATCCCAGGCCTATGAGCAGGCCGACCCCAACGGCGATTCCCATCCACCCTCCGCTTCTTTTCATTTTTGACCCCCTTTTTTTATTCTGAGTATTGTCAAAATCTAACCACAGAGAAACCCTCTGTACTACTAACGTGCAAACTCTTTAAATTTTGAGCCTTTTGCAAAAGTATTTTTTTGTGGTTCGACAAGCTCACCACGAACGAAAAAACTAAATAATTTCAACCTAAGCCCGTTCACCCTGAGCCTGTCGAAGGGTAAATTACGGACTTTTGCAAGAAGCTGTTTTGTAAAGACTTTTGTGTTGGATTTTATCTGTATTTATCAGAAGTTATGCGTTTCTTATATTGTTTTTTGCTAATATCTCTGTGATCTCGGTGCCCTCTGTGGTTTCATATCCTATCCTCTTTTTTTCATAAAACTTTTGACGTTAACGGGGAGGGTTCCCCTTGTTTTTCCGTATTCTCCAGATTGGTTTTTCATAACTTTTTTTAAAAAGGGCTTTTTAAGCATCGGTGTGCAAGGCGACGGCACCCGGCACCGGGCAGACGCAGGTGCAAATTCCGCAACCGCGGCACTCAGGTCCGATGTTCACTTGCCCTTCTTTCATTTTAATCACGTTGTAGAAACAAGACCGCATACAGCGCTGGCAATCGGTGCAGAGATCCCGGTTGATCATCGCCCGTTCTTTGGGGAGATTTTCCATCTCGGCATAGGTCAGAGCCGACTTGGCTGCCAGGCCTACGATCTCCTTCGCCGTTTTGTATCCTTTGCGATTCAAGAAATCATCCAGCCCCTTGATTACTTCCGTAAGGTAACTGTACCCTTTGAGCATGACCACCGAACAGAGCTGAACGACCGTCGCCCCCGACATCAGGAATTCCACGACGTCCTTCCAATCATAGGCGCCGTTGGTCCCGGAGATGGGAATATCCACGCCGGTGTAAACTTTGGAGACCCAGCGCAGGGTCAAGGGTTTCACCCACGGCCCGCCGACTCCGGCCCAGCCGTTGATATAAGGCTTGCCGGTTTCTATATCCAGGGCAAAACCCACAAAGCGGTTGATGATGGTCACGGCGGAAGCGCCCGCGGACTTCACCGCCTTGACCATCTCCACCACGTCGGCTACCTGGGGGGTAAGTTTGATGATGACGGGGACCTTCACGGTTTTGGCTACGGCATGGGTAATTTCCGCGGCCGCGTTCTTGTCCTGGCCCACCAGCATGCCGGTCTGCGCTCCTTTCATCTCTGAGGGGTGGGGACAGCCAAAGTTCAGCTCGATGATTTTAATTCCCGTGTCCTCAACCATCCTGGCGAGCTTGGCCCAGTTTTCGGTAGTGGTTCCGCCCACGCTGCCGATGATTACGCAGTCATTCTTCTCCGCCGCGGTTAGGGCTTCCTTTAGTTCATCCATCCATTCTTCCGGCGGCTCTTCGGCCAGCCCGCTCCGGCCGTAGAAGGTGAAGAGCCTGGGGATCTTCCCCCGGCATACATTGTGCTGTTCATCCAAATAGCGCCATTTGGACATTTTAGTCAGGCGTCTCATGGCTTCGGAATCTGTAACGGTTT
>CAZIDC010000142.1:0-5735 GCA_964537885.1 uncultured Syntrophaceae bacterium
CCCTCTCCCCCGTTTGCGGGGGAGAGGGGAAGGGTGAGGGGGCTTAACTTGAACTCTAAACAGGGGCCAATAGGTAAGTGTATATTGCCTATAATCTTTTGCTGTTAACTTTCTCGCTGGCTGCATTCCCCTTTCTTTTGGCAAAAATGGCTTTTTCTTCCTCATCCCGCAGGATCTTCGCCCAAAAGCTTGGTTTCATCCCGGCGGAAACATTAGATGCGCTGCAAGGAGAGCCGAGGGTCTGGGTCCATGCCGTTTCGGCAGGGGAGGTTTCGGCGATTCATCCTTTGGTCAGGCAGCTGCGGGAAGCCTTCCCTAACGGGTGTTTAATGGTTTCCACGGGAACGGAGAGCGGACAAAAAATCGCCCGAGAACGAATAAAAGAAGCTACGGGTTTTTTCTTTTTCCCGCTGGATTTGCCTTTTGTGGTCCGGCGGATGATTCGCCGGCTGCGTCCGGACCTTTTTATTCTGGCCGAGACCGAAATCTGGCCGAATTTTTTGAGAATTGCGAAAGTCGAGGGAGCCAGAACCATGCTGGCCAATGGGCGAATCTCCGACCGATCCTTCGGCCGCTACCGGAAGACGAGATTTTTCTGGACGGCGGTCCTGGATCATTTAGACATCATGTCCATGATCGGGGTCCGCGACGGGGAAAGAATCATCTCCATGGGAGCCAATCCCATAAACGTTTTTGTCAGCGGCAATTGCAAGTTTGACCAGGCCGCCTTTTCCGCCGAGGAAGTTTTCAAGGAACAGATGAAAAAACTCCTGGGGATAAATGGGAGCGAGCTTCTCTTCGTTGCCGGATCTACCCATGAAGGGGAAGAAGAAGCCGTTCTCAAGGCCTTTGGCAAAATACGCGAGCGCTACCCGGAAATCATTTTAATTCTTATTCCCCGGCACGTGGACCGGGTACCCCGGGTGGAAAAAATCCTGGCGAAGTATGGAGTTAATGATTTTGTCCGCCGGAGCGATCTTGGAGCCTCGGGGCTTAAAGGAAAAAGGGTCGTACTCTGGGACACTTTTGGAGAGTTATTTAAGGTTTACAGCTTAGCGACGGTTGTCTTTTGCGGGGCCAGCCTGGAACCCCGGAGGGGGCAAAATATTCTCGAACCCGCAGCCTGGGGTAAGGTGGTTCTCTATGGGCCCTCCATGGAAGATTTCCTCGACGCTCATCATCTCTTGCAGCGCGTGGGAGCGGGGATCATGGTCAGGAACTGGGAGGAGTTGGCCGACCGCTGTTTGGACCTCCTGGAACATCCCCAGGAATTGAAACGTAGAGGCGAAGCGGGGAAAGAAGCGCTTCTGGCCAACCGCGGAGCAACCCGAAGAAATATGGATTTAATCAAAAAGCTGATGGCCAAATGAAAGAAGGAAGACAAAAAGCAATTCTGGCGCTGGAAGATGGAAGGCTTTTCCAGGGATGGTCTTTTGGGTCTCCGGGAGAACACTTGGGGGAGGTGGTCTTTAACACCTCGATGACCGGCTACCAGGAGGTTATCACGGATCCTTCCTACAAGGGTCAGATTGTGACCATGACCTACCCTTTGATCGGCAACTATGGAGTAAATGAAGAGGATTTCGAATCCACCCATCCCCGGCTGGAAGGATTTGTGGTTAAGGAAAATTGCCCTTTCCCAAGCAACTGGCGTTCGCAGGGGAACCTGAACGACTATTTAAACCGTTATGGCATAATTGGGGTTGAAGGGGTGGACACAAGGGCGTTGACCAAGCATATCCGGATAGCGGGGGCCATGCGGGGAATTCTTTCCACCGTGGACCTCAACCCTGATTCTTTGGTTGCCAAAGCCCGCTCCTCTCCTTTGATGGTCGGTAGCGACTGGGTAAAAGCCGTTACCTGCCCGGCGGCGTATGAATGGGGGGAGGGGGCGGCGGAAAAAATCAAGGGGACCGGAATAGGCCTTTGGAATTGGGGAAGAGGGCAGGCCATTGACCCAGCAGGCGAAAGGAAATACCGGGTTGTGGCTATGGACTTCGGGATGAAGCACAACATCGTGCGCCACTTAGTTAGCCGGGGTTGCTCCGTATGGGTCGTTCCGGCGCAAACGGCCGCCGCCAAGATTCTGGCGGCGAACCCGCAGGGAATTTTTCTCTCCAACGGACCTGGCGACCCCGCAGCCCTTCCTTACGCCATCGATACCGTCCGGTCCCTTCTCGGGGAAAAGCCGATTTTTGGAATCTGTTTAGGCCACCAGCTCCTCGGGCTGGCCATGGGGGGGAGAACCTACAAGTTGAAATTCGGCCACCGGGGTGCAAACCAGCCGGTCAAGAACCTGATTAATGGAAAGGTGGAAATCACCACCCAGAATCATGGTTTCTGCGTGGATACGGACACGCTGCCATCCGGCCAGGTGGAGGTCACCCACATCAATCTCAATGACCAGAGCCTGGAAGGGATGCGCCACCGGAGGCTTCCGGTCTTTTCGGTCCAGTACCACCCGGAGGCTTCCGCGGGGCCGCATGATGCAGCTTACCTCTTTGATGAATTCATCGCTTTGATGGAAAGGCATTCGAAGAAATAATGCCCAAGCGAAAGGATATAAAAAAAATACTGATCATCGGGTCCGGCCCGATCATCATCAGCCAGGCCTGCGAGTTTGATTATTCCGGTACTCAGGCCTGCAAGGCCCTGAAGGAAGAGGGTTTCGAGATCATTTTGATCAACTCGAACCCGGCCACGATCATGACCGACCCCCAAATGGCCGACCGCACTTACATGGAGCCGGTAACGCCCGAAATTGTGGCAAAGATTATCGAGCGGGAAAAACCGCAGGCCCTGCTTCCTACCCTGGGCGGGCAGACCGGACTGAACACGGCCATCCAGGTCGCGGAGATGGGCGTGCTGGAAAAATTCGGGGTGGAGATGATCGGGGCCAACCAGGAGGCGATCCGTAAAGCTGAGGACCGGGAGCTTTTTAAGGAGGCTATGCGCCGGATCGGTCTCGAAGTTCCCCGGAGCGGGTTTGGACACAATTTAGATGAAGCCCGGGAGGTCGTCGGGGAGATCGGCCTTCCGGCCGTGATCCGCCCCAGCTTCACCCTCGGCGGGACCGGCGGGGGAGTTGCTTTTAACATGGAAGAATTTGAGCACCTCTCGGCCCTGGGGATCGAGCTTTCCTTGATCCATGAGATTATGATCGAAGAGTCGGTCATCGGCTGGAAAGAATACGAACTGGAGGTGATGCGGGATCTCAAGGACAACGTGGTCATTATTTGCTCCATTGAAAACTTTGATCCGATGGGAGTGCACACCGGGGACAGTATTACCGTAGCGCCGGCTCAGACGCTAAGCGACAAGGAATACCAGCGCCTGCGGGATGCGGCCATCGCCATCATCCGGGAGATCGGCGTCGAAACAGGGGGGTCAAACATTCAATTTGCCGTCAACCCCGAAAACGGCCGGATGGTGGTCATCGAGATGAACCCCCGGGTGTCCCGGAGTTCGGCCTTGGCTTCCAAAGCTACGGGATTTCCCATCGCCAAGGTTGCGGCCAAATTAGCCGTAGGGTATACCCTGGACGAAATTCCCAATGATATAACGCGGGAAACCATGGCTTCTTTTGAGCCGGCCATCGATTATTGCGTTGTCAAGGTGCCCCGCTGGACTTTTGAAAAATTTCCCGGCGCGGACCCGGTGCTCACCACTTCGATGAAGTCCGTAGGGGAGGCCATGGCCGTGGGAAGAACGTTCAAGGAAGCCCTGCAAAAAGCCATCCGCTCGCTGGAAATCGGACGTTTTGGCCTGGGAGGGGATGGGAAGTGGGAAGCCTCCCCGGACGCCATCCGCGAGAAGCTATCCCTTCCCACGGCCGAGCGAATCTTCTACCTGCGGGCCGCCCTGAAGGCAGGAATCACTCCCGGGGAGATTGCCGAACTGACCCGGATCGACCGCTGGTTTCTGGAGAACATGAAGCAGATTGGCGACTTTGAGGAAGAGATAAAGCGATTCCGGATCAATGGCGACGGAACCCCGGGAATGCCCAAGGAACTCCTCCGCCAGGCCAAGGAGTATGGTTTTTCGGATGTCCAGCTCGCCTACCTAATGGGGTCGGAGGAGATGAGCATCCGCCAATGGCGGAAGGAGATGGGGGTTTTACCCACCTTTAAACTGGTGGACACCTGCGCCGCTGAATTTGAGGCCTACACCCCTTATTATTACTCCACCTACGAAGAAGAAGACGAGGTACATCCCTCGCCCAAGAAGAAAGTGATGATCCTGGGGGGCGGCCCGAACCGTATTGGCCAAGGCATCGAGTTCGATTACTGCTGCGTCCATGCCTCTTTGGCCCTGCGGGAAGAGGGCTACGAAACCATCATGGTGAACAGCAACCCGGAGACCGTCTCCACGGATTATGATACGTCGGACCGGCTCTACTTTGAACCCCTCACCCGGGAAGATGTTCTGAATATAATAGAAAAGGAGAAACCCGAAGGCATCATCGTCCAATTCGGGGGACAGACCCCCCTGAACCTGGCCGTCCCCCTGGAGAAAGCCGGCGTCCGCATCCTGGGCACTTCGCCGGACAGCATCGACCGGGCTGAAGATCGGAAGCGTTTCAAAGACCTGATCGGCAAGTTAGGATTGGTGCAGCCGCAGAACGGCACGGCCACTTCCTTCGAGGAAGCCCGCGCCGTAGCCCGGGAAGTCGGGTATCCGGTGGTGGTGCGCCCCTCTTACGTCCTGGGGGGGCGGGCCATGGAAATCGTCTATGACGAAGAGAGCCTGGAACGCTACATCCGGGACGCGGTAAAAGCCTCGCCCGAGCACCCCATCCTCATTGACAAATTCTTGGAAGAAGCCATCGAAGTTGATGTGGACGCCATTGCCGACGGGGAAAGGGTCGTCATCGGCGGAATCATGGAGCACATCGAAGAGGCGGGCATCCATTCCGGCGACAGCGCTTGCGTCCTTCCTCCTTACACCCTGAGCGATGATTTGATCGAGGTGATTAAAAAAAATACCTACGCCCTTGCCCGGGAACTGCAAGTCAAGGGATTGATGAACATCCAGTACGCCATCCGGAATGACGTTGTGTACATTCTCGAAGTGAACCCGAGGGCCTCGCGGACCATTCCCTTTGTTTCCAAGGCCACGGGCATTCCCCTGGCCAAATTGGCAGCCAAAGTCATGGTCGGGCGCACCCTAAAAGAATTGGATTTCACCCGGGAAGTGGAAGTGAGTCATGTTTCCGTGAAGGAGTCCGTATTTCCTTTCAACCGTTTTCCGGGGGTGGACACGGTTTTGGGCCCGGAAATGAAATCCACGGGCGAAGTCATGGGCATCGATCATGCTTTCGGGATCGCTTTTGCCAAGGCCCAGCTGGCTGCCGGGCAGCTCCTTCCCAAGAAGGGTAAAGTCTTCATCAGCGTGAAGAATAAGGATAAGCGGGCCATTATCTTTATCGCTAAAAAGCTCCAGGACTTTGGATTTCAAATCGTGGCCACCCGCGGGACGGGCAAAGCCCTTTCCCAGAACGGGATCTCCGTGGAAGTAATTTATAAAGTCCACGAGGGAAGGCCGAATATCGTGGACCTGATCAAGAACCGGGAGATCGACCTGATCATCAACACTCCGACGGGCCACCGCCCCAGGCGGGACCAGGTTTCGATCCGGGCTGAAGCCGTGGCCCACAATGTGCCTCTGATCACCACCATCTCCGGGGCCGCAGCCTCGGTCAATGGGATTGAAGCGCTTCTGAAGGAAGAGGTTCA
>CAZIDC010000142.1:5835-7142 GCA_964537885.1 uncultured Syntrophaceae bacterium
ATATATGGTCATCCGGAAGCTGCCAACCTGACTTTTCTTGGACTCTATGCCCTCCAGCACCGGGGGCAGGAGAGCGCAGGGATCGTCACCTCATACCGGTGTGAACCAAAGAGCCATAAAGGAATGGGATTGGTGGCCGATACCTTTGACCAAAAGACTCTGGAAGCGCTTTCCGGGGACAAGGCAGTGGGCCATGTACGCTATTCTACCACAGGCTCGTCGTTGCTGAAAAACGCCCAGCCCTTTTTAGCCCAATATTCCAACAGGTTTTTAGCCATTGCTCACAACGGGAACTTAGTCAACGCCAGGGAGCTGAAAGATAACCTGGAGGGCCGAGGCTCGATTTTCCAGTCCACAATGGACAGCGAGATCTTTGTCCATTTGATTGCCCGTTCGAAAAAGCCCGGGCATATGGCCAAAACGATCCAGGCTCTTGCGCAGGTCCGGGGGGCCTACTCCATCGTTTTGCTTACGGAGAACGGCTTGATCGGAGCAAGGGATCCCCATGGTTTTCGCCCCCTTTGTCTGGGCGAGATCAACGGAAGCTTTGTGCTGGCATCGGAGACCTGCGCCCTGGATTTGGTCCAGGCCCGTTATGTTAGAGATGTAGAGCCGGGGGAGGTAGTGATGATCGACCAGGACGGGCTTCACTCCGAACATCCCTTTCCGAAAGTCAAGCCGGCGTTCTGCATCTTTGAATACGTCTATTTTGCAAGACCGGATAGCAATATTTTTGGGGCCAACGTTTATTTGGTCCGGAAAAAACTGGGGGCCCGATTGGCCGAAGAGAGCCCGGCTGAGGGCGATTTCGTCATGCCCATTCCGGACTCGGGCAATTATGCCGCCCTGGGGTTTGCCGAGCGTTTGGGGATTCCCTTCGAAATGGGCATGATCCGGAATCATTACGTCGGCCGGACTTTCATCCAGCCGTCGCAGGTTGTCAGGGATTTTGGGGTAAAAGTGAAATTGAATCCGGTGCGGGATCTTCTCAAGGGAAAACGAGTGGTGGTGATTGAGGATTCGATCGTCCGGGGAACCACCAGCCGGACGCGGATTAAAGCGCTGCGGGAAGCCGGGGCCAAGGAAATCCACATGCGCGTAAGCTGCCCGCCGCACTGCTTCCCATGTCATTATGGAATTGATTTTCCCACCCGGGATGAATTGATCGCCTCCTCGCGTTCGCTGGAGGAGATCCGCCAATACATCGGGCTGGACAGCCTGGCCTATCTCAGCCTAAAAGGAATGGTTGGGGCCATGCCCCAGCCCAGCGACAACTTTTGCCTGGCCTGTTACAGCGGCCATTATCC